>JADFVM010000319.1 GCA_015222555.1 Pseudomonadota bacterium | reverse complement strand
CTTAGTATAAACATCATATGCACAGCCAATAATCTTCTCGGTCAGCTCAGAATGAACATAGTTCTGATCAGTGTATTTCATAAGAAATCAGTGAAAATCTGTGTCTAATATCATTATACTTCTACCATTTCTCCCACCTTATCCTGCCAAGCCAGCGAAAGATTCACCTCCGAGTGAAAGCGGTCTTTCATTTTCTCAGCCACTAAGCCATATGCCAGTTGCGGATCGTTGTTCACCTCGCTCAGATGTCCCAGGACAATATGCTGCAGCTCGTCGTGATAAACATCATCAATCAACTCCATACAATCGGAATTGGAGAGGTGCCCCATCCTACCCTTCACTCTTTGTTTCAGAGCCCAGGGATATGGACCGTCAATGAGCATGGACTCTTCATGGTTGGACTCGACCATAAGAAGATGGCAATTCTTAAGGCATTCCCTGACAAGCCGCGTGACAAATCCAAGGTCCGTGGCAATACCTCCCTTTTTATCACCGGCCCGGAAAATAAAAGCCATTGACTCACTTGCATCATGAGATGTAGGAAAGGGATAGAGTTCCATATCCTTGATGGAAAAGCTCTTGCCCGACTCGATCTCATTAACTTCATCGATCTTACCCCACAGTGACTGCGATGTCTTGATTGTTCCGTATGTGGTATAGACAGGCAAGTTATAACGCCTGGCCATGACGCCCACGCCAGAGGTATGATCGCGGTGGCCGTGAGTAACAAGAACAGCATCAAGACTCTCGGGAGCCACACCCACAGACTCGAGCCGTGAAGAGATCTCCCTGCCCGCAAGGCCGGCATCCACAAGAATCCTGGCGCCACCACCTTCAATGAAGATTGAGTTCCCCCGACTTCCACTTGCAAGGGCACATAGACGTAAATCGATTTCCAACACCATCCTTTCAGATTTGGATGCTCATCCTTACCGGCCTGATAACATCAGGGCGCTTAACCCGATTCTGCGCCGCCCAAACTGCCAAAAATACTGTCGTGATATTACTTCATTACAGGGAAAGTTTCAAGGGACAAATAGTGCGCCATGGCCTCAAAACTGTTTTTCTTCTTAAGTTTTATTGTTAACTTTTTTCCAAATCAATTGACTGAAAAAAGCTGAAGCTCTGCCTGAAAGAAGGTAGTTACATTTTTATGGCTACCCTCTTTTCTTAGCCATTTATTTTATACCCCTTAATGGTGTAAGCTAAGGGGTAAAATTACCATCTAAAATGTCTTTGTTAAAAAACTATGGTCTTAAAAGAGCGAATAACCCACAAGATATCATCCCTTCCCATTTCTGAGCCTTTTCAGGTTCACAAAAAGATTGAGGATACAGACGACATAGAAAGCGTACTATTTCTTTCATCTCTGGGGAGGGAAGACCCCTTAATTGAATTTATCCTTATAATTATTCCCGGAGCCAGCGTAAAAATATTAAAAAATCACATTGAGGCAATCGACTGTCTTTATAATTCGCCACCTGACATTTTTTTCATACACCCTGATGGGCGCGCAGAAAGCAGCCCTGAATTTCATCTCTGTCATACAATCCGGGATGCAGATTATGGTGGTGTTGTTATATTAATTACGGACTGTGTAAAAGATGCGGGCGGTTTTCCCAACATATCAAGCACTGGATTTGACAGCTACATATTGACGACCGACAACAAGGAACGAGTGGAAGATGCTATTCTGTCGGCCATCATTCATCGCAAAAGAAGGGAGAAATACATCATTACAATTGACGGCTCGCTCAACGCATTTTATACCATTGACGGTGATGGCAGAGTGCATGAAATAAATAAAAAAGGGACAGAAAAATCAGGCTATTCACCAAAAGAAATCGTAAAAGAAGAAATGTATATTGGTGATGTGGGGACTCTGGAGGCCTTTGATGAGCTGATTCAGCCTCTCATCACATTTGAAAATACAGGCAAGTCCTTTACTCACACAATTGAGGAAGGGAATCGCATCTACCAGGTTCAAACAAACATTCAAAATGTTCCAACCATCGGGCTGGTGGCGGTATTAACCAAAACAGATATTACAAAGACTATCTACTCAAATACGCTCGACATACTTGTCAATTCCATTACACTCCTCTCCCACCGCGACCATTATACAGCAGGGCATTCATCACGCGTACTGCACTATACAATGTACTTTGCTCAAACATTCGGATACGACAAAGACAGTCAATTCTCTAAAGCCCTCTATTTCGCAGCATTCCTGCATGATATCGGCAAAATAGGCATTCGTGATCACCTTCTTTTAAAATCGGGCAAATTGACCCCAGAGGAACAGCTGGAATTCTGCTCTCATGCTGAAAAGGGATATGAAATGCTTTATCACTATGAATTTTTAAGGGATTCTTTGGACCTTATTCTCTATCACCATGAACGGCAGGACGGAAAGGGGTATCCCCGAAAATTAAAGGGAGACAAAATCCCCCTCGGCTCTTCCATTATCGCAATTATCGACGCCTTTGATGCAATAACAACTAACAGGCCCTATCAAAAAGCATTGCCCTGTGAGAAGGCGATCTCGGAAGTTAAGAATAATTTTGGAACACAATTCAACGGGGAGATAGGAGAAAAGTTTTTGTCTATCATTACTCCTGAATTAATAGACAATACACAGGCAATGGCATCGAAACCGATCAGCCTTATTGCTCATGAACTGGTGGAAACCATTCTGAAGGAATAGGCACTGTGTAAAACAACTTTTGAAGCCTCTACTTATGCGGGCCACTAGATTGCCCCGGCCTCACCATGACGTAAGCGGCATTTAGCATAGATTCGTTGTTGCTGTATATGACAGAAAAAAATCGGTTAATCAGTCCCTTCATTTCAGGACTTACGGACCACATGATTTTCCAGTTAATATAAAAGGAATATCCTCTCAATTGGTCTAAATTCTCTCTAAGAAAAAAATCTGGTTCAGTACCCAGGTAAAGCCTGGTGGTGCCCGGTTCTGATGAGATAAGAATATCCGATGGTTTTAACATCCGGGCAATGAATAAAAAATGAGTTTCCGTTGACTTTTTATAGGGCCTCTATCCGCCTGCCATGAAAGACGGAAAAATATCTAAGCTCTCCCGGAGCATGAGATATAACACCGGAAATGATAATAACAGAAAAAATTATTATGACTTCAAATCCGCTGGAGAACAAGAGAAAGGAAAGGAGAATAAGCTTCAGAAAAACAGCAATACCTCGAACCTGAATCAGCCAGACACCGTTAGACCAGATCTCCTGCAACATGAAAGCAATTCCTGAAATAAGGGTTGCAATCAGATAAGGTTTCCAGAATTGTTCGGGAGAAGAATAGAGGAAGCCGCCTCCCATCCCTGCAACACCGAGAAGATGAACAGTCCGCAAGCTTATCTTTGTCCAGCGTTGTCCTGAAAAGGTTCTGCTTTTTTCCGGGAAAATAGATCTAAAAAGACTCATCCAACAATCCAACTTGAAACTGTTTAAATTCTTGTGCAGTAAATGTAATCTATATCGGTGAAATTGTAAATGATGTTAATGACACTATGAACCTGGTGAGCCACTGCCCCGACGAACAGATACCCTGCCCCCTATGGAGAAGTGAAAAAGAGTGGGGAAAGTCGGTGTGAGGATTCATCGAAACATCACATATCAATCACAGGTAGATATTTGTTTTTTGACAGGGTAGAATAAAATCAATTATTGGAACATATTCTATTAATGCTTATAGGGAAACATTGACACAACAAACTCTCACATTTGGAAAATCTCTCAAACAGCCATCCATGGAATCCCTTATTAACTCTATAAATGAAGGCGTTCCTGTCCTTACGGTAAATGTGCGCCTTTCACGCAAGATTGGGAATATCTATGATATGGCGATGCAAGATGAGGGACATACAATGTGGCAAACGCCACATATCCTGCCTCTTTCATCGTGGGTTACCAAACTGTGGGAAGAAAGCTGGCCCGAAAAGGCGCTTATATCAAATGTCCGTGCCACAGCTCTTTGGGAACAGATTATTCTTAATGATAAAACGCTCTCTGAAAAAACCGTTCTCATCCCCCGGGGAGTCGTTAAAAGTGCATTTGACGCTTACCGGCTCATACATGAATATCTCGTCGAACTGCCTGAAGAGGATATTTACCTGACAGAGGAGTGCCGAGCCCTGAAGGGCTGGATAAAGCGGTATGAGGCAAAATCAGAGGAACTCGGCTTTATAGACAGAGCCCACTTGCCTGACAACCTCATCAAGTCAATCCAGAAGGGGCAAATTAAACTGCCCCACGAAATCATGATGGCCGGTTTTGATGAAATCACGCCGCAGGTCAAAACACTTTTGGAAGCGATGGCGGGGAAAGGGGTGAGGATCACTTTCTGGCCTGCCAGGCCGACTGAAATGAGTGAGCCTGTAAAACAGGGGATGGTCAGGGGCAAACTTACCCTTCGACAATATGATGACGAGGTTGAAGAGGTCGTTCAGGCAGCCCGATGGATCAGAGAGACTTACAGCCCGGGCATGAAGATCGGCGTTATCGCCCCTGATCTCAACAGGTACAAAAAGATCATTCAACGGGAATTCAGCGCCGAGCTCGATCCCCCATTCGTCTTTCCCTGGATTGATTCGTCAAGACTTTTCAATATTTCCCTGGGCATATCTCTCCTTGATGAACCTGTCATAGGGTCGGTCCTGCAGATTCTTTCCGTCGATGGCGGGAAGCAGGATATGCACACCATAAGTGACATCATACTTTCTCCCTATTTCTTAAAGTCTCATGATGAACATTGTCAGCTCGCCCGGCTCGATGCGGAGGTTAGAAAGGCAAACCGCCTTACAATCAGCCTTGATGAAATGAGAGTAATGGCCAAGAGCGCTAAGTATGATCTGCCTGACTTTGTTGCCAGGCTGGAGACCTGGACAGAGTCACTCAGAAAAAATAACGCATCAAAAACGCCAAGTCTCTGGGTGGAGGCCTTTAATAAGCTTCTAAACAAGATTGGATGGCCTGCCAGAGATATTGCCCTGAGCAGTGCCGAATACCAGGCGCTGAGCTCCTGGAACGAGACGCTGGCCTCCTTTTCCGGCCTCGACGACATTACGGGAAAGATTTCAAGAGCTGATGCGCTGTCGCGGCTGACAAAGATTGCAAGGGAGAAGCTTTACCAGCCTGAGACAGCGGACTGCCCCATTGAAGTCATCGGCATGCTTGAGGCGTCTGGCATGCACTTCGATCATATCTGGCTCCTTGGCGCCCATGAGGAGGCTCTACCCGGTGCGCCGGCACCCAATCCTTTTATTCCTATTCATCTGCAGAAAAAGCATAATCTTCCCCGATCCTTCTGTGAAAGAGAGCTCCACTTCTCAAAAACTCTGTTAAACAGACTCCTCTTGTCCGCACAAGATTTTGAGGTCAGCTTTCCAAAACAACTCAATGACAAAGAGGTAAAACTGTCTCCTTTATTTTCCGGCCTGGAACAGGGAATGGCAAGCTGCGAAAAGATTAAAGGCAGCCGATATAAAGATTGCATCCACGAGGCGGGAAAACTCGAAAACATCGCCACCGACAATCCAATACCTGTCACCGGTGATGAGCTGGACTCAATCGCCGGAGGGACTCTCATCCTCAAAAACTATTCCGACTGTCCCTTCAGGGCTTTTGCCGTCCACAGGCTCCATGCACAGGCACTTGCCACACCCGAGCCGGGCATTACGGCCATGGAAAGAGGAAGTATTGTGCATAAAGCAATGGAACATTTCTGGGCCGAGGTAGAGGATCTGAAGAAACTGCATCAATTAATAGAGAAAAACAGCCTCGATGAACTTATCCGCCATGCTGCAGAATCAGGCATTAAAGAGGCAAAACCCGATAGGCCTATTACAAAACGTTTCATGGCCCTGGAAATAGAACGTCTGGAAGCCCTCATAAAAGAGTGGATTAATGTTGAGAAAGAAAGGACTCCCTTCATGACAAAGGGCACGGAGACAGCCCGGGAGATTATGCTTGACGGGCTGAACTTCAGGGGAAGGATCGATAGAATTGATCAGTTGGAGGACGACAAACGACTGATCATTGACTATAAGACAGGTGTTTCAGATCCCAATGACTGGTTAAGCGATCGACCAAAAGATCCGCAATTGATGCTATACAGCATGACGGGTGACTATGACGGCGTGGCCTTCGCCCGGCTGAAACGCGACGATTGCCGTTTTTATGGGATTGCCAGAGATGAAGACGTCCTGCCGGGGATAAAACCCTTCGGCAAGGACGGTTTCAGTAAAAAGGTGGCTGATGTCAACAGCTGGGAAGAGTTGATGGAGAAATGGCATGAAACAGTAAAGAGACTGGCTGAACATTTCATGAGAGGGATCACGGATGTGGATCCCAGAGATTATGGCACTGAGAAATCGGCCTGTCGATATTGTGAGCAGGCTGTGCTTTGCAGGATTTTTGAAAGAGATGAATAAACCTATCTCAGACATCAAGGAAAGAAGAACGGCCCTCGACCCGACAAAGTCCTTTATCATTCAGGCGCCGGCGGGCTCCGGAAAGACAGAGCTCCTTATCAGTCGAGTGCTTACACTTCTTACCCTTGTGGATCAGCCGGAGCAGATCCTCGCCGTCACCTTTACGCGCAAGGCCGCCGGAGAAATGCATTGCCGTATTATGAACGCCCTGGAAAAGGCCAAGTCCGGCTCCCCACCGGAAAGAGATCACGAAAGACAGACCTACGACCTTGCCACAAGGGCACTGAAGCGGGATAGCGAGAGGGGATGGAAGCTCTTTGAGAATCCGGCACGGCTCAAGATCCAGACCATCGATGCACTGTGCGCCTCCCTTACCCGGCAGATGCCCATGCTTTCTCGACTTGGCTCTCAGCCCGCAGTCAGTGAATATCCCGAAGAGATATACCGGGAAGCGGCACGGCGCACCATTGCCAAAGTCGAGGCCACCGGAATAGACGGCGATACGGTAAGCCGGGCACTGAGCCATCTGGACAACTCCATTGGCAACCTTGAAAAGCGGCTCATCGTTATGCTTAAAAACCGTGACCAGTGGTTGCGCCACGTCACGATTAAAGGGTCATTTAATGAGGATGTCCTGAGATCTTATCTTGAGGATTCCATCAAGAGGCTCATTGAAGGGACATTAAAGACGGTCAAAACGCTCTTCCCCGCAGACCTGCTGGCGAAACTTATCAAATATGGCCGCTATGCCGCCAAAAACCTAAAAAATAATGACAATAACAAGAGTGGCATCGTTGCCCTTGACAAGCTCTCATCTCCGCCTGAAGCAACTTTCGACACGCTGCCCCAGTGGCGAGGGATTAAAGAGCTTCTCCTCACGATGAACATGGAATGGCGAAAAGCAGGCGGCATTAGCGTCAAGTTGGGCTTCCCTTCCGCAAAGGATACAGACGCTGTCCAAATGAAAGAAGGTTTTAAGAACCTTCTCGAAAGGCTTTCAGGGATGGAGGAGATCCGTGAACTGCTCTCCGAAATAGCCCTCCTTCCCGATGGCGCTTACGATAAAAGCGAATGGCCCATACTCAACGATCTCCTCCACCTTCTGCCCTTGGCGGAAAGCGAACTAAACAAGGTTTTTGCTGAAATCGGCATGGTCGACTTCCAGGCTATATCCATGGCAGCTATCAAAGCCCTGGGCAGTGATGAAAGACCGACAGACCTCATGCTTGCCCTTGATTTGCGGATTCAGCATATCCTCGTTGATGAATATCAGGACACATCGAGGACACAATTGACACTGCTGAAAGCCCTGACCCGTGGATGGGAGACAGGCGATGGCCGGACCCTCTTTATCGTCGGTGATCCAATGCAGTCCATCTATCTCTTCAGAGAGGCCGAAGTCGGCCTTTTTCTACAAGCCCAAAATGAGGGAATCGGCTCTGTAGAATTGGAGCCCATCACGTTGAGAAGCAACTTCAGATCACAGGCAGGACTCATCGACTGGGCAAACCGGACATTCAGCGCTATCTTCCCGCAATATGAGGACAAGTTTTTGGGCGCCATCAATTATGAACATTTTGTAGCTGTCCATCCGGCCATGGAGGGCGAGGCTGTAAAATTGCGCGCATATGACAGTCGGGCAGAGACAACAGAGGCACGTGAAATACTGGAGACCATCGCCTTGATCCAACGTGAGAATCCCGGAGAATCAATTGCCATTCTTGCACGGTCCCGCTCTCATCTGGGTGAGATCGTAAAAGGGCTGAAAGAAGCAAAGGTTGATTTTAAAACAACCGACCTCGATCCGCTGACAAAGCGGCCCGTCATTCAAGACCTCCTAGCTCTTCTGAGAGCCTTGATGCATCCCTGCGACAGCACGGCCTGGCTTGCAATATTAAGAGCGCCCTGGTGCGGAATGGAACTTGAGGACATACACAGTCTTGTCTTCGGCAATAAAAACAGTACTGTATGGGAACTGATGGGAGAGGGTAACAGGGTAAAGTCTCTCTCTGAGGAAGGGGGAAAAAGACTTCTCCGTCTAAGGAATAAACTGGAAACGGCCCTGCCTCTATGGGGAAGAACTTCGCCGCGATCTCTCCTCGAAGGATTGTGGATCAAGCTGGGCGGGCCTGCCTGTGTCGATAGGGACGCCATGCGTGATGCCGACGCCTTTTTTAATGTGCTTGACGACCTCACAAAGGGCGGGGGAATTGAATCGCTGGAGCAACTGGAAACAAGGATAAACAACCTCTATGCCGTCCATAGCGGATCAGGAGAAAATCCGGTAGAAATCCTCACTATCCACAAGGCAAAAGGGCTGGAATATGACCATGTCATGATTCCGGGGCTGGGCAAACCACCCCGCCAGCTGGAGAAGAAACTTCTGCGCACCATGGAAAGAGAGAAGGACCTGCTGCTGGCTCCCATCGAAGGGATGGGGCAGGAAGGCAATAGCGGCATCTATACCTATCTAAGCCGTCTTCAGTCTAAAAAAGAGGCGTTTGAACAGACAAGACTGTTTTATGTGGCCGTCACACGGGCAAAAAAACGTCTCTACCTTTTTGGCCATGTAAGGCAAACAGATGACGACAAGATCAAGGCAGAGGCTAAATCCTTTCTTGCAAAAATAACGGAGACTATTAACAATGAAGAGATAGTCACTGTCAGTCACGATGAAGACGATGAGCTGCCGGTGAGATCATTACAATTAAAAAGACTTCCCATTAACTGGCAAATACCGAATCCTTTACCGAAGCTGGATGTCTCAACGATGGGAGAAAGTCATGCAGCGCTCGATGAAATGCCGGAATTCCTCTGGGCCGGGGAAGAAGCCAAACACTTGGGGACCGTTGTTCACAAGTACCTTTGCAGAATCTCAAAGGAGGGCGTAAGTTGCTGGACAAAGGCACGCATCGGTGGCGAAAAACCTTGCTTCGAATCGATGCTGCGCCAGCTGGGACTTAATCAGGACCGCATCCCCTCACTGACCCAAAGGGGCCTGAACATGTTATACAAAACATTGACCGACCAACGCGGCAGCTGGATACTGGGAAAACATCCCGAGGAAGCCTCAGAGGTGGCCTTTACAGCCGTTATGGACGACAAAACTGTGCATACCATTATAGACAGAACCTTTGTGGATGGGAACACCCGCTGGGTTATTGATTACAAAACAGGCTCTCACGAGGGAGGGGCCCTCGAGGACTTTCTTCAAAATGAGAAAAGGCGATATGAAAAACAGCTGGATCGATACGCCGCCATTCTGGTGACGGGCGGCGAAAAAAGACCCATCAAAAGAGGGCTCTATTATCCAGCTATAAATCAGTGGATCGAATGGTGACCTTGTCCGTTTTACGGAACGCCTCGCAAAGACATTAAAAATCTATTTGCTCCCGTTCAACGCAGCCGAGTGGAGCAGTTGACTGAGAAGTAAGCTATTACCGCTTAAAGGCGGCAGCTTTGAGGACAACTGTAAGTCGCTTAAAAGTCACCCCCACCCTAACCCTCCCCCAGGGGCTCTACTTTTTATGCCGTAATGAGAACGATAAGCAGGACATTATGACTCAATGTCATTCAAGATTCCTCTGGGAGAAACCTGAAGGCACACCGGATCATCTTGGACTCTATCTGCGGAAGGAAAGAAAGTTTGAAGTAGACGCTACCATGATGAGCTGCAATAAAAGCATTGCAGGCGATGGTGCGTTCTCTTTAGGTATGATTACAAAATTCAGGGGAAATATTGAAAAAGAGCCTTCTTCTTACCAGCGTCTTTTCTGGGAGACAGGCATGATCGGTCAGGTCCTTTATCTGGAGGCAGAGGCCCATTCTGAGAGAGGGACGGGGATCGGCTGTTTTTTCGACGATATGGTCCATGAACTGCTCGGCCTGTCAGACAACAGATACCAGAGTCTCTACCACTTTACTGTAGGCGGACCGATTGAAGATAAAAGGATAAAGACACTGTCGCCCTATCATCACCTGAAAGATCAAGGTTAAGATAGGCATGAAACATTATTTTCATTTATGGATTAGCAACTTACACCCCTCAAGGGGGTCTTGTGCCCTGTGGGTATACTGAAAAGAGTCCTGTTCATCCGGGTTAGGCATAAATGGGGACGCCATTGTTCATCTTCATCTTCTCCAACTCATAAGAGATATATTGGGAAATTTCATTTCTCGTCGACTTGTCCATTTCAATAAAGGAAATTCCTAAATCAAACATGTCAGGACCCAGCGCTTCAACACGTACAACAGTTCCTATCACATTTAGCGTAGTGTCAACAGCTTCGATGGGTATTTCCAGCCCCACTTTAGTCCCCAGTTCGACAAGGTGATCACTTTCTATCAAAATCCCGGCAAGGCTTAGATCCTTGCTGTTTGCCTCGAAGATCTGTTTTGTATCTTTGAAACCGATTTTCTGTATATTAATTGTTGAACTGAAATCGATACGGAGATAACGGCGTTTGTTTTCGGAATAGAGGACAATATTGTTCTTGCCGGCACTTTTGGCCCTGTAAAGCGCTATATCAGCTTCCTGTAAAAGATTTGTAACCTCATCTGCGTCCTGCGGGAAGGTGGCCAGCCCCCCGCTGATTGTAAGTTTAATCTGCTGGCCTTCATGGTCAAGTTCCACATTTTCAAGTCGGCATCGAATCCTTTCTGCCAGAATAAGGGCCTTCGCCTTACCCGTTTCGGGTAAGATGAGGACAATTTCCTCACCGCCATATCGGGCAGCAATATCTTCTGTCCTGATTGCATCGTTTATTGTCCAAGCGGCTTGCCTAAGCACATCATCCCCCGCCAGGTGTCCGTAACGGTCATTGATCTCTTTAAAGTCATCGATGTCAAAAAAGATGACAGACAAGTCTGTTTTGTGTCGTTTTGCGCGGGCCATTTCACGCGCCAGCGCTTCGTCAAAACTACTTCGGGTGTGAAGGCCGGTCAGGCTGTCGTACTTGAGGGAGTTCAGGTGCTCTTCAAAGACATGAATTTCCAAGAGAACAGGGGCTTTTATAAACTTTTCCGTTGTACAGAAATAGTCGCAAAGCGATGTGCTCAGGCACACATTTCTGCCAAGAGAAGCCATCATTTTGTCTCGGTGGGAAAGAAGCTGCTTCCAGGTCTCCTGCGCTTCATCGTGATCGAGATTGAGGTGGGTTAGAACTTTAAAAATGACATGGCAGGCCTCATTACCTGTCTCCTCAATGATTTTGTTCAGTTCGCCAATGATCCTGTCATCATTGCCTGAAAAATCATGAATACAGCTTAAAACCTGAGCCCTTAATTCCTGCATTGGTATTCCACCCATTCTTTCTATCGACGGATAAGCACCCATCCCCTCGTTCCTTTTGCCAGGGGAAAGGGCATGACACCGCCAACACCCCTATAAAATTAAAATCACCTCTTCTATCATAAAAAATAAAAAATCGCAATATTTAAGCTAAAAAGAACAATACGGCCTTCTCATATTGCAGGTGGAATCTCTGGAAAAGGTTGTGTATAGTATTGTTTTGGATAGGATTATCGAGACTTTTATCTTGTAGCTTTTGTAAATCCAGTCAAGAATAAAAGTCTTTACCCGCTCTGCGCTTAATAACCAAGGCATATAGATGAAAAACTCAAAATGGAAATTTGCCGTCGACCGGGGCGGCACCTTCACCGATGTGGTTGGCGTCGATCCCGAAGGAAACTTTCATACAGAAAAACTTCTCTCCACTTCACCTGAATACAGTGACGCCTCCATTGAGGGGATCAGAAGGGTCCTCAAATTGAGAGACAAGGTTCTCTTGCCTGCAGACACAATCGAAGAGATCAGATTTGGAACAACAGTAGCCACCAATGCCCTGCTTGAACGTAAAGGGGGAAAGGTAGCACTTCTCACAACAAAGGGTTTTGCCGATCTTCTGGAAATCGGTTATCAGGCAAGACCGGATATTTTTGACCTGGCCATTAAAAAACCGGCTCATCTCTATTCGGAAGTCATTGAAGTGGATGAGAGGATCGACTCAGGCGGAACTGTGATCAGGCCGGTTGAGACAAAGGATCTTGAAGCCTCTCTAGCCGGGGTCAAGGCTAAAGGCATCGATACCGTTGCCGTCGTACTCATGCATGCCTGGAAAAATCCGGCACATGAGCTCATGTGCGAAAAAATTCTCAAAAATCTCGGGATCAAAGAGGTTTTCCTTTCCCATGAAACAATGAACCTCATCAAGATAGTCAGCCGGGGACAGAGCACTGTCGTCGATGCCTATTTAAGCCCTGTCATCCACCAATACCTGGACGGTATAAAAGAATTTACAGGCACTATTCCCATCGAGTTTATTCAGAGTTCGGGAGGACTGAGCCGGCCCGAACATTTCAGAGGTAAAGACGCCATCCTTTCGGGGCCTGCCGGCGGGGTGATCGGCGTGGCGCAGGTGGCTGATGAACTGGCTTTAAAGGGCGTTATCGGCTTTGATATGGGCGGCACATCGACAGACGTCTCCCGCTATGACGGCGAATTCGAAAAGGTCTACGAAAAGATTGTCGAAGGGATAGAACTTCAGAAGGAGATGCTCAACATTAATGCCGTCGCTTCAGGTGGGGGATCGATCCTGTGGTTCGACGGTCAGAAGATGCGTGTGGGGCCGGAATCTTCCGGCGCCGACCCCGGTCCCGCCTGCTACGGCTTTGGCGGCCCCCTTTCCGTCACCGATGCCAATCTTATGACCGGCCGAATAGACCCCGATTTTTTTCCAAAAACTTTCGGCTTCAATAGAGATGCCTTGCTCAACATTGGTGCAACCTTAAGCCGCTTTGAAGAGATGACGGGGAAAATTAATCAGGCAATGGGCACTGACCACAAAGCCGAAGATGTGGCCGCCGGCTTTCTGAGGGTTGCCAATGAAAAAATGGCGCTGGCCATTAAGGAAATCTCTGTTTCCAGGGGATATGATGTAAGAGAGTATGCCCTGGTCTGCTTCGGCGGTGCCGGTGGCCAGCATGCCTGCCAGGTGGCCCGACTGCTCGACATGAAGCATGTCATCTTTCATCCCCTTGGCGGCCTCATGTCTGCCTATGGGATAGGACTTGCCAGCCCGGAAAGACGACGGGTTAAGACCTTGCTTATGGACTATGATGCCACTGTCCATGAGAGCCTGGCCACCCTCTATGAAAAAATGATAAACGAGTTTTCACAGGCCTCATCTCACAGGAAAATTTCACAAACCATCAAAAGAGAAGTCGATCTTCGCCCCAAGGGTGCAGACAGCTATATTACCGTGGAATACAATGATTATGAAAAAACGATGGACGCATTCAGGCGCCGGTATGAAAGGCTTTTCGGCTTTTTCCCCGAAGAAACAACCATAGAGATTGCCAATATACGAGTTGAAATGAGGGAAGAGAGCCACCTTCTTCCGCCCTACCGGGAAATGACGACTCAAGCGATAACGCTGCCCGAGCCCACCACATACGAGAGCATTTATTTCAGTGACAGGCCTGTCGAAACGCCGCTCTTTCAGAGGGAGCAGCTTCCAGGGGGAGTAAGAATTGACGGTCCCGCCGTCATTGTAGACAGATACTCCACGCTCATTGTTGAACCTGATTTTTCAGGGGAAGTAAAAAATAACGGCATCATCGTCCTTGAAAAAAGGGAAGGCAAAAAGGAAAGGATCGATCTGACTTCTTCTGCACCTGATCCCGTCCTGCTGGAGGTTTTTAACAACCTCTTTATGAGCGTGGCAACAGAGATGGGACACACCCTTAAGAATACGGCCCATTCGGTGAACATCAAGGAGCGCCTCGATTTTTCATGCGCCGTTTTTGACAAGGAGGGCGATCTCGTTGCCAATGCGCCACATATCCCCGTTCATCTTGGAGCAATGGCGGACTCAGTCAAGGCCGTCATCGAGGACCATGTAAACGACATGCAATCCGGTAACATCTATATGACGAACAATCCCTATCGGGGAGGCTCACACCTGCCCGATATTACCGTCGTCTGTCCCGTCTTTTCCAAAAAGGGTGACATCCTTTTCTTCGTTGCAGCACGCGGCCATCATGCTGATATCGGCGGGATAACGCCGGGCTCCATGCCGCCAAGGGCCACTCATATCGATGAAGAAGGTATCCTCATTGACGGGATGCTCATTGTAGAAAAGGGCAAATTCATGGCCCATGAAATCAAAAAAATCCTCACCCAACATCGCTATCCGGCAAGAAATATTGAAGAACGCCTTTCCGATCTACAGGCAAAGGTAGCTGCCTGCCATAAAGGGGTGGAAGAATTGACAGGTCTGATAGACCGCTATGGTCGCAAGACAGTCTTTGCCTATATGGGCTTTATCCAGCAAAATGCCGGGTTTTCCATTAAAAAAGCCCTCAACTGTTTTATTGACAACGGGAAAGAGTACATCTCTCACTTTGAAGATCACCTCGATGACGGAACAAAGATTAAGGTCAGAATAGACATAGCGGGCGGAAAGAATCCACCTGAGACATTAAAAGCTGTCATCGATTTTACCGGCACAGGCCCTGAACATAAAAATGACAACCTAAACACCCCCCTATCGGTGACCCGCTCGGCAGTGCTTTACGTCTTGCGCACCATCACCAAAACAGACATTCCTCTCAACAGCGGTTGCCTGAAACCTGTTGAAATAATTGTACCGGAAGGCTCCATTCTCAATCCAAAGTATCCCTCCCCCGTCGCCTCAGGTAATGTGGAGACCTCCCAGCGAATTGTAGATGTTCTACTTGGCGCCCTGGGCGTAGCGGCCGCATCGCAGGGCACGATGAACAATCTCCTCTTTCAGGTGGAAGGCGATACCCCCTATTATGAGACCATTGCAGGCGGTGCAGGCGCCATGGAAGGCTATGATGCCGCTTCAGGCGTGCAGGTCCATATGACCAATACACGAATGACAGACCCGGAAATTCTGGAGTTCAGACACCCTGATGTGAAGCTTGAGCAGTTCAGCCTCAAGAAAGGTTCGGGAGGTGACGGGAAATATAAAGGAGGCGATGGCGTCCTTCGCGAGCTAAAATTTCTCAAACCAGCGGAAGTCTCTGTTATTTCCGAACGGCGTGTTTATCCACCCTACGGCATGGCCGGGGGAGAACCGGGAGAAAAAGGATCAAACCTGCTTCGGAAGAAAGACGGCACCACTGAAAAATTGGGCCACAGGTTTGACCTGAAGCTTGAAGCGGGGGAGGCTATTGTTGTTGAAACGCCGGGAGGGGGCGGGTTTGGGGCCAAGGATTGACTTGTTAATCCGCAGACAGGAATTGCCCAACAAATAGATGTTGTCTTTGGTTGGTTCAAGTTGCAAACATGAACCAACAAGAAACCATAACTTCTTCCTGAAATATTTATTTTGTCAATACTTTCAAAATGTGAAGATTACAACCTGAAATCAAAAAAATATCGGCTTAGGTACATTGATTACAACTGGGAACTTAACGAACATCGAGATGCAAGAAACCTGTTAGGGGAAAGTAATTAAGCAGAATTTTGTAGCACTCAGTTAGTGTGCTCCGGAAGTGCTTCACCATCGGAGAACATATTCCATATCATAACAGCCATTATCCTTGGGACAATTACAGTGTGTGTATTAAGTGCCCTGCCGTAGGCAAGCCTCATATCTCTTCCCACAGTCTTGTCACCGCTAAGGTCGAATACAACATCGACCTTATCACCCATGGAGGTGATATACTTCTCGTCCTCATAGACTTTGATCCCTTTGCCCTCTGCGATTGCTATACCCGGTGAGGTAGCGTTCTTTTCAGCAGCAGCAACAATGGTGACACCCTTTCCCTCAAATTCGGAGATCTTTTGGATGAATTTACTTCCAACCCTTCCAAGACCGACAATTGCAACTTTGACCGTTTCTTCCAAACTGATTCTCCCCACTTAAATTATAAAATGATTATATAAGTCAAAAAGATATTGTCAACAGCAAAAGTCTTTTAAAATTCTCTATTGAATCACATTTTTGCGATAATCTGACATTTGACTTATTCAAAAAAAGTAATAAGTGATAGGAAATCGCTTTTTTAGTATTATAAAAAACTAGCACAAAATCGGGATAGGTGCAGGAAAAAAACACTTTCAAATGACGGGATAAAGAGATTGGAAGATATCGGACTTGAGTGGCGTTTGAAGAGAACGAAATAGTTCTATAAATATATTTCAACAAATT
>JADFVM010000044.1 GCA_015222555.1 Pseudomonadota bacterium | reverse complement strand
CAGATCGCTCTGCCTGCTCTCGCGAAACCACCGCCTGAGCGACCGTCCCCGGCGCACCTTGTTCACCTCTCTCAGGCAGCCCCACATGGAAAAGCCTTCGGCAATAATGGCGAAGATGAGGACGCCGATTGCAATCATCGGGCTGGCCAGCGGCTCCGGGTGTTTCAGTTTGTGTATCCCTTCATAAACGGAATATACGCCGCCCAGTGTAAAGAGGATGATAGCCACAATGAATGACCAGAAATAGATCGCCTTCCCGTAGCCGAGAGGATAGTCGGGCGTGGGCGGCTTTTTTGCATGTTTAAGACCGAGGATGAGCAGGAGTTGATTGCCGCTGTCGGCCAGCGAGTGTATCGCCTCGGCCATCATTGCACCGGAGCCTGTAAAGATGGCCGCCACGAACTTGGCCACGGCAATGGTCGCATTCGCCACCAGTGCGTAGAGTATGCTTTTTAGTGAATCCGATCCGTGGGACAAACATTATTCCTTTTTTAATCTTGTCATTCCCGACTAGATCGGGAATCCAGAGATTTACAGCCCTTCCAGTGCTTTGCAAACCAAATTTCAATTGAAGTGATCATAACAAAGAGGGGCCAGTATTGTAAATCGAAGCTTGCAGCAAAAGGGATGGGAGGAGGGAGTATATTTTTCTGTTGGTTCAAGTTCTTAAACCATCCATTTTACCCCCGGAAAGGTGGCTCTAAGGCTAATGAAACGAAAAGGGGACAGATTTATTTAAATGCTTTCCGTAGAGGTATAAATAAATCTGTCCCCTTTTCCCTAATTTTCCCTAATTCGTAAGAAAGAGGCAAAGCGGGGAACCCCTTTTTTCGTCAAGCTATAATATTTAAAGGTAATGGTGCTTCCAATAGGCGGTGGATTTTTTCTATCATCATCGGAAAAGCCACCGCCAATTGAAAACTCAATGCCATTGGGCAATCTGACAAGCAGTGAACCCAGACGTCCCTCATTTCTTCCTGAACCGGGGGTGTGGTTAACAACAACAGCCTCTGTATCACGGTAGGTTTTAACCTTTAATAAATCATGAGTCCGCCCCACAAGATATAAAGACTCAGGTCGTCTTAACATCAGTCCTTCTCCACCAAGGGATTCAACCTCTTTCAGTTTTGCCTTAAGATGCACCTTTCCTTCACAAACCTCCTGTTTTAGAACCTCTGCATAGGCGCTGGGATAGCGGGCAAACCATCTTTGAGTAGAGCCGATACGTTTTTCAAAAGAGCCTTCAATACCGGGCGCATCAAAGATAAAATAACGGACTTTTTTCCAGTCATCATGCGGTTCCTTGCGGCGAACAATACTGACAAGTCCGGAAAATTGTTGCCTTCCGAGCCAGAGCTCTCCATCAAGTGCCGTCGGTGGGAAATTCCTGATAAACCACTGGGGAATATTAAAGGGCTTTCCAGAACGAGACACCATCTCTTTGCCTGTCCAGTATCCTCTGACACCATCCAGTTTTTCACTCATCCACCACCCTTTAACATCAGTCGATTCCTCCCAACTGTGGGCAAGAGCAACCGGCGCTGCCCTCTCCCCATTCTTACTCTCATTAGAACCCGCCTGAAGTGATAAAGGCACAGAAAAAATGATGGGGGAAAAAAAGAGAAGGAATAAGAACTTTTTTCTCTGAATAAGATTCAACTTAACTCCAAAAGGATAGGACAATGATCGGAGCCCTTTACCTCGCCTAAAATACCGGCATTATAAATGTTTTCGGACAAAAAGAGGGAATGCGACTATCAAATCTAATAGGGTCACATCCCTTTAAAATCATTTAAAACCCGGACAAGCCGGACTCTTTTTAGTACCCCCTCAAGGGGTGTAAGTGCCTTCACGAAATCAAGTCTTCTACAGCAATTCTCCTCTGTGCGATTGTGCTGAGCTAAATAATTCTTGCCAAACAACCTCAGAAAATTATTTCTAAGTTACTAAAAAAAGCCCGTAACCGTTTTGCCGGTTTGGGCTCATTAATTTTCGCGCATTGTTGTTCGGTTCCCCGCTTCAACGAACCAGCCACCCCGACATTGGACCCTATCTTATACCCCAAAATCATCCATTGCAAATGATTTTAGCCATCAATGGGGGGGATGCCTCACAGGTGGCTAAAGCCGGCTAACCATGACTTTTCAACAACCCATTCATTCTATTTATTTCTTAACCCAGATGAACTGGCCTCTTTTTAGTACCCCCTTGAGGGGTATAAGTGACTTCACGAAATTACTAAATACTGTATTGCTTAGTTGAGGCAGCGGCTGAGTTCTCAGCAAAAGCTGATAATTACCTGTTGGCCGGAAGGATTTGATGCTATAATTTTTTCACCTGCAGTAACGAAAAGTGTGCCCGGCTTTATGGCCGGGTCACCTGAAAAAGATGGAGAATAAAAGGAGGAACTTTCCCGGATGGCTCTCAAATTTGGCACAAGCGGTGTGAGAGGACTTGTAACAGAGATGACAGATCTGGAATGTTATCTCTATGCAAAGGCCTATATTCAATATTTAAAAACCAGGATGGCTCCGGAGATGATTTCCCTGGCCGGCGATCTAAGAAGCAGTACGCCGCGAATCAAAAAAGCGGTCGCCTTTGCAATTCAGGAAGAAGGCATCCTCGTCGATAACTGCGGGGACATCCCCACAGCGGCAGTGACCTGTTACGGGATGCAGAATGACCGGCCTTCCATAATGATCACAGGGAGTCATATCCCAGACGACCGTAACGGCATCAAGTTTAATATGCCATGGGGAGAAATCCTCAAGGAAGATGAAGTAGAAATATCTAAAAGGTACAGTGAGTTTAAAGAAACATTGACTGCCCGGAGCCAGGCTCTCCCCTTTGACGAGGACGGATATTTTAAATCCAACGTTACGATTGAGATGGGTGAGGTCAACAGTTCGGCCGAAAGGTCATATGTTAATAGATTTATTAATTTTTTCCCCGCTCATTGCTTGAAGGGTTTAAAAGTTGTTCTCTATCAGCATTCCGCTGTAGGGCGGGACATTTTCCTTAAAATCCTGGAGCAGCTTGGGGCGGAAGTTATTCCCCTTGGAAGATCTGACAGCTTTATCCCCGTAGATACCGAAGCGGTTGAAAATGAAGAGCAGCTTGCAGCCTGGGTGAAAGAGCATAATGCCCATGCCCTGGCGACGACAGACGGCGATTCAGACCGGCCGCTTATAGTGGATGAAAAAGGGAAGGTTGTTCGAGGTGACGTCCTTGGCATCCTGGTTTCCGATTTTCTGAAAGCCGATTCCGTATCGACACCTGTGAGCTGCAACACGGCCCTTGAAAAATGCGGTAAATTCCGACAGGTCTGCCGCACAAGAATCGGCTCGCCCTATGTTATCGAGGCCATGAATAAGGCGGTCAATAACCAATATAAAACGGTTGTCGGTTATGAGGCGAATGGAGGTTATCTGACAGCCACGGATATAATCAATCCTGCCACGGGAGAGACATTAAAAGCGCTCCCCACCCGGGATGCAGCGCTCCCCGTCATCGCCATCCTGCGCCATTCACTGGAAAAGGGGAAAACGATTTCACAGCTGGTAGCCGACCTTCCTCCCCGGTATACGGCGAGCGGGCTCCTCAGAGAATTCCCGGTGAATATCTCCAAAAAGCTCATTGAAAACTTCACCAGTAAGGGACAAAAAAATACAGATTATTTCTTCAGGGCTGCCTTTGGGGCCGTTGAATCATTTGATTTTACCGATGGTGTCCGTATAACCTTCTCCGGAGGCGATATCCTTCACTTGCGCCCCTCGGGAAACGCCCCGGAGTTCAGGTGCTACACAGAATCTTCAACTGAAGTGCGGGCCAGGGAGAATAATGATAAGGCCCTGCAGATCGTCAGGGATATTATCCGTCCCGCCATCGAAAAGGGATGTATCTCTTGACGGGATGCCCAGGCGTGTCTTCTCAGACAGATTATCCGGCATGCTTTCGCCTTACCGGTCTTTTATCCGTGTTAATCCGCCTCATCCGCGTTATCCCTGTTCTATAAAATAACTGCCGACAAAGTAACCATAGTCAGTAAAAAAAAGGCGCACCATAAAGATGCGCCTTTTTAAGTTGTTCTTAAGTAGCGAACTTAAGCAGTCGCCGTCCTGCCGCCGCCCATAGAATCAATGATTGCATTCAAGGTTGCGCTGGGCCTCATCGCCTTCAAGGTCTTCACATCATCGAGATGATAGTAGCCACCGATATCCTGAGGTTTTCCCTGGGCAGCATTCAGCTCGTCAACGATCTTCACGGCACCGAAAGAAAGATCTGTTGCAATGGATTCAAATTTCGCCTTGAGCTCCGCATCATCGTTTTGAGCAGCCAGAGCCTCGGCCCAGTATAGAGCGAGGTAAAAATGACTTCCCCGGTTATCGATCTCGCCGCACTTACGAGAGGGCGACTTGTTGCTGTCCAGGAACTTGCAAGTTGCTTCGCCAAGTGTTTTGGCAAAGATTTTGGCTTTTTCATTACCCGTTGTATTGCCGAGATGTTCCAATGACTCTGCGAGCGCCAGGAATTCACCAAGAGAATCCCATCTTAAATGTCCCTCTTCAACAAATTGCTGGACATGCTTTGGGGCAGAGCCTCCGGCGCCTGTCTCAAAGAGTCCGCCACCGTTCATCAGAGGCACGATGGAGAGCATTTTAGCGCTCGTATTCAATTCAAGAATGGGGAAAAGGTCCGTGTTGTAGTCTCGCAGTACGTTACCGGTCACTGAAATAGTATTCTCGCCGGCCCTCATCCTTTCTACCGAGAGTTTGGCCGCCTCATAGACGTTCATGATCCGGATATCGAGGCCATCTGTATCGTGGTCCTTCAGGTATTTATATACTTTCTCGATGAGCTGCGCATCGTGTGCCCTGGTCTCATCGAGCCAGAATATGGCAGGCCAACCGGTGGCCCTTGCACGTGTTACGGCCAGCTTTACCCAGTCCCGTATGGGCGCGTCTTTTACTGTACAAGAGCGCCAGATATCTCCACCTTCCACCTTTTGTTCGTGGATTGTGCTGCCCGAAGCGTCAACAATACGAATCGTTCCGTTTCCCGGGGCCTCGAAGGTTGTTGGGTGAGAACCGTACTCTTCCGCTTTCTGAGCCATGAGGCCGACGTTGGGAACGGTTCCCATCTTTGTCACGTCGAGCGCTCCGTTTGCGATACAGTTATCAATGGTTGCCTGGTAGAGGCTTGCGTAAGAGCTGTCCGGAATGACCGCCTTGGCATCGTGAGGATTGCCGTCAGGCCCCCACATTTTCCCGCCATCACGAATGAGGGGAGGCATGGAGGCATCGATAATGATGTCGCTCGGTACGTGGAGGTTTGTGATCCCCTTGTCCGAGTTTACCATGGCAAGTTCTGGACGGTCCTTGTAAGCGGCCTGGATGTCCGCTTCGATTTCTGCTTTCTTGTCTGCAGGCAGGTTCTCAATCTTTGCATAGAGGTCACCAAGACCATTGTTGAAATCAACGCCCAGCTCTTTGATGGTATCGGCATGCTTTTCAATAACGTCTTTGTAGAAGACCTTGACACAATGGCCAAAAATGATGGGGTCGGAAACCTTCATCATCGTCGCCTTCATATGCAGGGAGAAAAGAACACCTTTGGCTTTTGCATCTTCCATCTGCTCTGCCAGGAATGTTGTTAAGGCATTTTTGCTCATGAATGTCGCATCAATTACTTCACCGGCCTGAAGAGGAAGACCCTCTTTGAGAACGGTTGCCTTTCCATTAGCATCAACAAACTCGATTTTCGCCTTTGTTGCCTCGGATATGGTTGTAGATTTTTCGTTATGACGGAAATCCCCGCTGCTCATTGTTGATACATGAGTTTTTGAGTCCGAACTCCATGCACCCATTCTGTGGGGGTTCTTTTTTGCAAATTGTTTTACGGCATCAGCCGCCCTGCGGTCGGAGTTCCCTTCCCTTAAGACCGGGTTTACGGCGCTTCCCAGGGTCTTTGCGTATCTCGTCTTGATTTCCTTCTCTGCGTCAGTTTTAGGGCTTTCCGGATAATCAGGAAGTTTGTAGCCTTGTTCCTGCAGTTCCTTGATTGCCGCTTTGAGCTGCGGGATGGATGCGCTCACATTAGGCAGTTTAACGATGTTGGCCTCAGGTGTCTTCGCCAGCTCACCCAGTGCAGTCAGCTCATCAGGTATTTTCTGATCTTCAGTCAGGTTGTCGTGAAAGTTTGCGATAATCCTGCCCGCAAGAGAGATGTCCCTTGACTCAACCTCAATGCCCGATCCCTGCGTAAATGCCTGGATGATAGGGAGTAAGGAGTAGGTCGCCAACATGGGCGCTTCATCAGTTTTAGTCCAACTAATCTTTGATTTTTGCGATGACATAATTCATACCTCACTTAAAGATTTAAATATATTTAGTTTATTATGCAGCCATGCTGGCCTTGGCAAATGCCAGGGAACCACCCGCTTTGATAATTTCAATCTGTCTCGGGTCGAGAGAATGTGTTACCTGATAGCTTTCACCTTTCGTCTTGTTCTTCAGTGTGAGAGTCTTCTTGATGTTTTTAACGTTAAGCTCCAGCGCATCACCCTGGTCAATCTTGTCATAATCTCCTTCGTCAACAAAGGTAAGCGGAATAATGCCGAAATTGATCAGATTGGCAAGATGAATCCTTGCAAAGGACGTGGTGATGACTGCTTTTACGCCAAGGTACATGGGTGCCAGTGCGGCGTGCTCTCTGGAAGAGCCCTGTCCGTAATTGCTTCCTCCGACAATAAAGCCACCATTTTTCTCTTTTGCTCTTGAGGGAAATTCAGGGTCAACCACTTCAAATACATGTTCGGAGATCTTGGGAACATTGGATCTTAAGGGGAGAATCTTGGCGCCTGCGGGCATGATGTGGTCAGTGGTAATGTTGTCGCCTGTTTTGAGTAGTACTTCGCCCTCAAGCTTTTCCGGCAGCGCTTCTTTTGTCGGACAGGGGGCGATGTTGGGGCCACGAAGAACTTCAACCTTGCTTCCATCTTCCGCCGGTGCAACAATGAGATTGTCGTCAACAAGGAATTTATTAGGTATTTTCACTTCAGGATAGTCACCCAGTTTTCTTGGATCGCTTATCTCCCCGGTAATGGCTGCGGCAATAGCCACTTCCGGAGAAACGAGATGAACCTGAGCGCTCTTTGTTCCGGAACGTCCGAGGAAGTTTCTGTTGAATGTCCTAAGTGATATGGCATCTGTAGAAGGGGCCTGTCCCATTCCGATACAGGGTCCACAGGTAGACTCGAGGATTCTTGCCCCGGCAGCAACGAGGTCGGCCAATGCCCCATTCAATGAAAGCATGGTCATTACCTGCTTGGAGCCCGGTGAGATGGCGAGGCTCACATTGGGGTGAACGGTTTTACCCTTCAATGCTGCGGCAACGGTCATGAGATCCCTGTAGGAAGAGTTTGTACATGAACCGATGGCAACCTGCTGTACCGGTGTGCCTTCCAGTTCGGAAATGGATACAACATTGTCAGGCATATGCGGCTTGGCAATCATGGGTCCGAGTTCATCGAGGTTGATTTCAACGGTTTTATCATACTTGGCAGATGGATCAGCTTTAAGTCTTGTCCAGTCTTCAACTCTTCCCTGGGCCTTCATGAACTGCTTGGTGACCTTGTCGCTTGGGAAGATAGAAGTGGTTGCGCCCAGTTCGGCACCCATGTTGGTAATGGTTGCTCTTTCAGGAACGGTAAGCGTTTCAACGCCCTCACCGGTGTATTCGTATACTTTATTAACGCCGCCTTTTACCGTCTCTCTTCTTAAAAGCTCAAGGATGACATCTTTAGCGGACACCCAGGGCTGAAGCTTACCTGTTAATCTCACTTCAACCACTTCAGGACAGGTGATGAAGAAAGGCTGCCCCGCCATGGCAAGCGCTACGTCAAGGCCGCCTGCACCCATGGCCATCATTCCGATGCCGCCACCGGTAGGTGTGTGAGAATCGGAGCCCAGGAGCGTTTTTCCCGGAATACCGAATCTTTCGAGATGAACCTGATGGCAGATACCGTTCCCCGGTCTTGAAAAATAAATTCCGTGTTTTGAAGCAACGGTCTGCAAAAAGCGGTGATCGTCTGCATTTTCAAAGCCGGTTTGTAATGTGTTGTGGTCTATATAGCTCACGGAAAGTTCTGTTTTTACCTTTGGAATGCCCATCGCCTCAAACTGAAGATAGGCCATGGTGCCTGTGGCATCCTGAGTCAATGTCTGGTCAATTTTGATGGCCACTGTATTGCCAGCTTTCATCTT
>JADFVM010000318.1 GCA_015222555.1 Pseudomonadota bacterium | reverse complement strand
GTACCAATCCTTTTAGCAATGAATTCTGTCGGAATCAGTGTTTGAATCATTCCGGCAACGATGAAGGCAAAAAAGAGAAGCGGCAAGATCTGAAGGGTCAACTTCAATGCTACGCCACGTCCTTTGGGCATGGTAATTTACTTATGTTTCAAAATCCCTGCATAGTTGATTCGTGAAAACTGTGCCCAATCGAATTTCTTGCAGGTCATCTATTTAAAAGTTATAATTCCCTAAGCTTGTTTCCAGTGGTTTTTTTAAAGGGAGGTTGCTATCTTCGGCTTAAGGACTTTCTTCAACAGGGCCTTTCATCCGGCGCAGATATTGCTCATCAGTTTTATCGTTGCCACACTGATTGGCACAGCCCTGCTCAAATTGCCGGGTACGGTCATGAATGGCGAGCTAAGCCTTGTTGATGCCTTCTTTACGGCCACTTCTTCCGTTTGCGTGACGGGCCTCATTGTGGTGGATACGGCCTCAACCTTTTCACCACTGGGTAAATTTATCCTCCTTATGCTTATTCAGGTCGGTGGCCTCGGTATTATGACCTTTTCCGTCATGTTTGTCATGATGGCAGGCAAGCGGATCTCTTTTAAAGAACAGGTGATGATTCAGGATACCTTTGCCCATTCGCCCGCTAAAGACCTTAAATCACTCATTATTTCCGTTGCCCTTTTAACCTTTATCATTGAATTTATAGGGGCATTAATCCTTTTTGCAAGATGGTCATGGGAATTTCCTTTTGAAAAGGCTATAGCGCTCTCTGTTTTTCACTCAGTCTCGGCATTCTGCAATGCCGGTTTTTCTCTCTTTTCTGACAGCTTTATGGGATACCGGGGTGACATTGTTATTAATCTTACTGTTGCGGTACTAATTATCCTGGGCGGCCTGGGTTTTCTCGTCTTAATGGAAATCCCCTCACTCCTCTTCAATAAAGGCAAAAAGCGAAAGCAGATGACGCTTCATACGAAAATTGTGCTTATCATGTCAGCATCGCTCACCGTTGCAGGTCTGGTGCTCTTTTTCCTGATGGAAAGAAATAACCTGTTAAAAGATCTTGACCTTTGGGACAGCATTCTTGCTTCTTTTTTCCAATCTGTTACGGCACGAACGGCCGGATTTAACACTGTAGACATTAATCTGCTTTCACCGGTAACGCTTTTTTTAATGATTATTTTCATGTTTATCGGAGCGTCACCCGGATCGACTGGAGGAGGGATAAAAACGAGTACGCTGGGTGTGCTTATAGCGCTTATGAAAAGCAGACTGATGGCCAGGGAAAATGTAAATTTGTTTAAAAGAACCCTGCCAAAGGATGTAGTGGCCAGGTCGCTGTCTATTGTGCTAATCTCATTTATCGTTGTTATTCTCTTCACGATGGTACTCCTGCTGACGGAAGGGGGGAATATACACGATCCAACTCAAAGGGGGCAGTTTCTGGAGATGCTCTTTGAAGTGGTGTCGGCTTTCGGAACCGTTGGCCTGTCTACGGGGATAACTTCAAGCCTGTCTGACGCCGGCAAGGTTACGGTGTCATTATTGATGCTGGTGGGGAGATTAGGACCCCTCACTATCGCGCTGGCCATAGGAAAGAAAATAGCTGAAGGACGGTTTCAATATTCTGAAGAACGGGTTATGACAGGATAGGAGATATGAAATGAGACGATTTGCAGTAATAGGGCTTGGACACTTTGGTTCTAGTGCCGCCAGGAAACTTTATGAAGATGGCCATGATGTGATCGCCATTGATATTAATAAAAACCGTGTTCAGGACATAAAAGAGAGCAGTTCGCAGGCCATTGTTGCCGATGTGTCAGAGCGCGAGACGCTGGAAGCGATTGGAATTAATGACGTTGATGTGGTCATCATCAGTCTGGGTGAAAAGCTTGATGCCAGCATCCTTGTCACACTTTACCTGAAAGAAATGGGAATAAAGGAGATTGTTGTAAAGGCCATTACCGATGACCATGCAAAGATTCTTAAAATTTTAGGAGCCACTGACGTGGTTTTCCCGGAAAAAGATATGGCTATCAGGGTCGCAGAGAGGCTGAGCAGTCCCACAGTTCTTGATCAGATTGAATTCATGGAAGGCTACAGCGTCGTAGAAATCGAGGCGCCAAAGTCCTTCCACGGGGCTGATTTGATCAGCGCCGATATTAGGAACAGATATGGGCTGTCTGTCATTTTAATAAGGAAAAAAGGTGAAGGTGGAGAAGTTTTAGTTACGCCGAAGGCGACTGACAAAATAGAAGAGGGGGATATCCTTGTCCTTCTGGGAGAAGACGCAAATATTGAGAAATTTAAGGCAGTTTCATGAAATTTGTTTATTGGTGATTCAGTACATTACAAGATGATGGAGACAGTTTGTTGCCTGAGTGTTTTTTAGTATACTGTATACAATTGCAGAGAATAATATCCTTGACAAATAAGGCCTGAAAATAGTATCGTTTCTGGCTCGATTGAAGTTGCAGAAAGAGTAAATTGTATAGAGAAAATTCAGCTTATAAGAGGACCTGTCGTTCAGAGTAAATGTGGAAAATCCTTGTCATTTTGTAGCCCTTCTGAACAGGCACTCAAGAACCTTTTCTGACTATTTCTTCATGTAGTTAATTCGCTTTTTCCTCTTTACTCATCGCGCATCCCCTGACAATTTTTCTGCAATGTATATCACAAAGAAAATAGTAAATTAATCCGTCAACATCTGGTCCGTTCAGGTGGAGATATCCCTGGCAAATCATTGTTATGATGATTAGCCGGAATTAAGCGTTATTGCAGCCATTTCCCCTCAGGCACTGGCTGACAGGCAGGATTGAGTTTTATATGACTAAAGATCACGAGAATAAAGTAATGAAGGTTAAAGGACTTCCTCCCAAGCAGGGACTTTACGACCCTCTTAACGAAAAGGATAGTTGTGGTGTCGGTTTTATTGCCCACATCAAGGGTGTCAGGTCTCATGAAATAATAAAAAAAGGGATTGAACTCCTTGATAACCTGACCCATCGGGGTGCCACAGGTGCAGATCCAAAAACAGGTGATGGTGCAGGGATCCTTATTCAGATCCCCCATGAGTTCTTTGCCCGTGAATGCAGCAATCTCGGTTTTGCATTGCCGGAAGAAGGTTCTTACGGTGTGGGTATGCTCTTTTTGCCCACCGATGAAAAGGAGCGTCAGGTCTGTATAGACATTATTGAAGAGAAAATCAGGGCAGAGGGCCAAACGCTGCTGGGATGGCGGGATGTACCTATCGATGAGAACTCCACCGGTGATACTGCCAGAGAGGCCATGCCAAGCATATGTCAGGTCTTCATTGAAAGCACCTGCAAGGATCAGCTCGCCTTTGAAAGAAAACTCTTTGTTATTCGAAAGCAGATCGGTTTTAAAATCAGGCCCTTATACCTCAAAGAGGACAAACTTTTTCATATCCCCAGCATGTCCAGCAGGACCATTGTTTATAAGGGGCAGCTTATTGCCGCCCAGGTTCCCTGCTTTTTCAAAGATCTATCTGATGAGACAATGAAAAGTGCTCTGGCACTGGTTCACCAGAGATACTCAACAAATACTTTTCCTTCATGGGATTTAGCCCATCCTTTCCGTTATCTTGCCCATAATGGTGAGATTAATACCTTGCGTGGAAATATTAACTGGATGTTTTCCAGAGAGGCCATGTTTGAATCAGAGCTTTTCGGAGAAGACATCAAGAAATTGACGCCTATTATCAGGCCCTATTCGAGCGATTCTTTCGGCTTTGACAATGCCCTTGAACTGCTGGTGATGAGCGGTCGTTCACTGCCCCATGCCATGATGATGCTTGTTCCCGAAGCCTGGAGCAAGAATGTTCACATGGATGCCGACAAGCGGGCCTTCTATGAGTTCCATGCAGCCAAGATGGAACCCTGGGACGGACCGGCGGCGCTGGCATTTACCGACGGTAAGGTCATCGGCGCAACTCTGGACAGGAATGGCCTGAGACCTGCGAGGTATACGGTAACGAAAGACGATTTTATTATTTTGGCCTCTGAGTCCGGCGTCCTGCCTGTTGAGCCGGAAAATGTGCTGCAAAACTGGCGCCTTCAGCCCGGCAAGATACTTGTCGTTGACCTGGAGCAGGGAAGGATCATAGATGATGAAGAAGTAAAGGAAGATATCGTAAAAGGGCAGCCTTACAGGAAGTGGGTTGATGAAAACCGTATTACCATGGCCGATCTCCCCACATCGCCGGCCGGACGTCAGCCTGATCATAAAACACTTATGCGGCGACAGAAAGCCTTTGGTTATACCATAGAGGAGATACATGACATCATTACGCCCATGGCCATTAACGGGCAGGAACCTCTTGGTGCCATGGGGAATGATACACCACTGGCGGTTTTATCTGACAAACCACAGCTTCTTTATAACTACTTTAAACAGCTCTTTGCGCAGGTGACAAATCCTCCCATTGATCCGATCAGGGAAGAGCTTGTCATGTCTCTCACCAGCTATATCGGTGCCGAAGGGAACCTGCTTGATGAAAGGCCCGCCGATTGTCATCGCCTGGAGCTTTCTCAGCCCATTCTTACAAACCTTGAGATGGCCAAACTGCGGGAAGTTAATGTTGGAAAATTCAAGACAACAACAATCTCAACACTTTTTGAAGCTAAGTCGGGCATTGATGGCTTAAAGGATGCCTTGAACAGGATCTGCCTGGAAGCGGACAGTGCCAATGATGAAGGTAATAATGTTATCGTCCTCAGTGACTGGGGGCTGACAGAGGGTATGGCCGCCCTTCCGGCTCTGCTTGCCACAGCTACCGTCCATCATCACCTGATCAGGACGGGTACGCGTGGCAAAGTGGGGTTGATCGTTGAGTCCGGTGAACCGAGAGAGGTCCATCATTTCGCTCTCCTCATCGGTTATGGGGCCGGTGCCGTAAATCCCTATCTGGTCTTTGAGACATTAGAAGACCTTTATGTCCATGACTATCTGCCCGAAGAGCTTGAGGGTGAACGGGATGCAGAGGGTGAGCGAAAAGCTGAGTCAAGCTACATCAAGGCCGTTGGTAAAGGACTCTTAAAGGTATTCTCAAAAATGGGGATTTCCACACTGCAGAGTTTTAATGGCGCCCAGATTTTTGAAGCTGTTGGCTTAAACAGTGATGTTATAGAGTGCTATTTTACAGGAACACCCTCACGTATTGAGGGCGTTGGCATTGATACCCTGGCCGAAGAAGTAATCAAACGTCACAGCAAGGCCTATCCAAAGGGTAATGTTTTCCATCTCAGGCTGGACCATGGAGGTCAGTATCAATGGCGCAGAGACGGTGAAGAACATACCATGAACCCGGAAACGCTGGCAAAATTTCAATATGCCGTAAGGATGGGTGACTATGAGACCTTTAAGGAGTATTCCAGCCTCATAGATGACCAGAGCCGTAGGCATTATACTTTGAGAGGCCTCTTTGAGTTCAAGACGGACGCCTCAAACTCCATCCCTCTTGATGAGGTAGAGCCCGTAAGTGAAATAGTAAAACGTTTCGCTTCCGGCGCCATGTCTTTTGGCTCCATCAGCAAAGAAGCCCATGAGACGCTGGCTATCGCCATGAACCGCCTCGGTGGGCGAAGCAACTCCGGTGAAGGTGGAGAGGATCCTCTTCGTTTCACTGCCGATGAGAATGGAGACTTAAGGCGAAGTGCAATTAAACAGGTGGCTTCAGGCCGCTTTGGTGTGACCAGTCACTATCTTGTCAATGCCGATGAGCTTCAGATAAAAATGGCTCAGGGGGCCAAACCGGGTGAAGGCGGCCAGCTCCCTGGACATAAAGTGGATGAAGTCATTGCGCGTGTAAGGCATTCAACGCCGGGCGTCGGGCTGATTTCGCCGCCGCCCCATCATGACATATATTCCATAGAAGATCTTGCCCAGCTCATTCACGACCTTAAGAACAGCAATAACAGGGCAGACATTTCTGTCAAGCTCGTTGCCGAAGTCGGTGTTGGAACAATCGCCGCCGGCGTTTCCAAGGCGAAAGCGGAGAAGGTCTTAATCAGTGGTTATGATGGCGGAACAGGCGCTTCCCCCGTAAGTTCCATTAAACATGCAGGCCTGCCCTGGGAGCTTGGTCTGTCGGAAACACAGCAGACGCTGGTACTCAATGACCTGAGAGGGCGTATTAAAGTCCAGGTTGATGGCCAGTTGAAGACGGGCCGTGATGTGGCTATCGGAGCATTGCTGGGCGCCGACGAGTTCGGTTTTGCCACGACGGCGTTAATCTCCATGGGCTGCATTATGCTTAGAAAATGTCACCTCAATACCTGTTCAGTCGGCGTTGCTACTCAGGATCCTGAGCTGAGGAAGAAATTTACAGGCAAGCCGGAACATGTCGTCAATTTCCTCACTTTTATTGCAGAAGAATTAAGAGAGATCATGGCAGAACTCGGTATCCGGACTATCGATGAAATGACAGGAAGGGCAGATCTCCTTGATACGCGTAAAGCTGTTGAACACTGGAAGGCAAAGGGCCTGGACCTTTCTTCTCTCCTTCATGTGCCAAAAATGCCGAAGAACATTGCAACCAGGAACATTCATGGCCAGGACCATGAACTGGAAAAGGCTCTCGATAATGAACTGCTCAACCTGGCGAAACCGGCCCTTGAGGGGGGAGAGAAGGTAGCCATTGCACTACCGATCCGTAATATCAACAGGACAGTGGGGACATTACTTGGAAGTGAAATTTCGAGACGTTATGGTGGAGACGGCCTGCCAGACGACACGATTACCTGCACATTCAGGGGGACGGCCGGCCAGAGTTTCGGTGCCTTTGTTCCGAAGGGTGTAACGCTTATTCTCGAGGGAGACGCCAATGACTATGTCGGGAAAGGCCTTTCAGGCGGACGTCTGGTTGTTCGACCGCCCCATGGTTCTACCTTAATCCCCGAGGAGAATATCATTGCCGGCAATACAATCCTATACGGTGCTACCCGTGGAGAGCTCTTCTTAAACGGTATTGTCGGTGAAAGGTTTTGTGTCAGAAACAGTGGCGCCAATGCCGTTGTTGAGGGTGTTGGAGACCATGGCTGTGAATATATGACAGGGGGCCGGGTGGTTGTCCTGGGAGAAACGGGAAGAAACTTTGCCGCAGGAATGAGTGGCGGCATCGCCTATGTTCTTAATGAATTCAACCACTTTGAGAAGCTTTGCAATATGAGTATGGTGGATCTGGAAAGAGTGGAAGATAAAGAGGAAGAGACATTTGTTAAAGGACTTATTGAGAAGCATCTTGCCTTTACCGGCAGTCCCAAGGCAAAAGCAATTCTTGATGATTGGCAGGCCTTTGTTCAGCGATTTGTAAAGGTCATGCCTATTGAGTATAGACGAGTACTGGATAAACAGGAAAGAGAACAGGCCGTAAAATATGGGTAAGGTTACCGGTTTCATAGAGTTCGAACGGGAAGTGCAGAAAAAGCTTCCTGTTGATGAACGCGTTAAAAATCACAATGAATTTGTCCTTCCCCTGTCGGAAGAACAGCTCAAACAACAGGGCGCCAGATGCATGGATTGCGGTGTTCCTTTCTGTCACTGGGGCTGTCCTTTAGGTAACTATATTCCTGACTGGAATGACATGGTCTCAAATGGCCGGTGGCACGATGCCATCGAGGCCTTGCATGCCACTAACAATTTTCCGGAGTTTACGGGAAGAGTCTGCCCGGCGCCTTGTGAATCGGCCTGTACTCTGGGCGTCAATCTGTGTCCCGTTGCCATCAAACAGAATGAGGTCTCAATCATTGATCGTGCCTTTGATGAAGGCTGGGTTAAAGCTGAGCCGCCCGAATTCAGAAGTGGCAAAAAGGTGGCTGCCATCGGTTCCGGGCCTGCAGGCCTTGCCGCTGCCCAGCAACTGAACAGGGCCGGTCATGAAGTGACGCTCTTTGAAAGAGCTGACCGCTTTGGTGGTCTGCTGATGTATGGCATCCCGGATTTTAAGCTTGAAAAAAGAGTGGTACAGCGGCGCATCGACCAAATGGAATCTGAGGGCATTATCCTTAAACCGAATACCCATGTTGGGGTTAATTATCCCGTTGAGGACCTGAAAGAAAATTTTGATGCAATTTGCCTGGCAGGCGGTTCTACGAAGCCGAGAGATCTGGATGTGCCGGGCCGCGAACTTAAGGGCGTTCATTTTGCCATGGAGTTCCTCCCGCAGCAGAATAAAAGAAACCGGGGTGATAAGCTTGATCCGGAGACCGACATTCTTGCGACGGGTAAACGTGTTGTTGTCCTTGGTGGTGGCGATACCGGCTCGGATTGTGTAGGAACATCTGTTCGTCACGGGGCCAAATCAATCCACCAGTTTGAGTTGCTCCCTGAACCGCCAAAGGAAAGACAAGAAGACAATCCCTGGCCCCAGTGGCCGGCTATACTGAGAACATCGACCTCACATGAAGAGGGCGGCATTCGTGATTATAATATTCTCACCAAATCCTTTTCCGGCAGTAATGGCAAGGTAGAAAAACTTCATGCTGTACGGGTAGAGTGGTCAAAGGACGATGAAGGCCGCTGGCAGATGAAGGAACTTCCCGGAACAGAGTTTGAGCAGGAGGTTGACCTCGTCTTACTTGCCATGGGTTTTGTTCATCCCGAACATGACGGTATGCTCAAGGACCTGGGCGTGGAACTGAATGGCCGTGGAAATGTAAATATTAATGAAGATAAAATGACCAATATCCCCGGCATATTTGCTGCCGGCGATATGGAAAGAGGACAATCCTTAATTGTCTGGGCCATCGCTGCAGGACGTGCTGCGGCAAAAGGGATTGATAAGTGGCTGATGGGTGAGACTCAGCTGCCCTAATTATCAATCTCTACACCTTCCTTCTTTCAGTCGTTCAGGGTGGGCATCGCCCCTATAAACATAGACGACGAATTCAACAGAAATAAATTATTGATGATGAGAGGATGCGGGCCTGACGATGGGCAATAACCACCCTGCGGATTCTACTATTTTAGAAAGGGAAGGATGAAAATCCCCCTTTGCAAAGGGGGATTGAGGGGGATTTAACCGCTAATTATCTACGCTGCCGCTGTAACACCCTTTGAAAAATCAGTGGCCACCACCACGGTTCTGGAGCCAAGCTCCTTGTCGACCATGAAAAGGCCGTTTGAATCGTTGCCGATCAGTTTGAGCCTTGCAATAATATCGTTGTCGTTTTCCTCTTCTTCCACCTGTTCGGACACAAACCACTGCAAAAAAATCTGCGTCGCATGGTCTTTCTCGGCAATGGAAAGCTCCATGAGCTGATTGATGTTGCTCGTCATCAGCTGTTCATGAGCCAGGGTCTTTTCAAACATATTGAGGGGAGATTCGTAACTTTCAGGTGGCGACTCTATTTCAGCGAGAATGACTTTTCCTCCGCGGCTGGCAATGTATTCATAAATCTTCATGGCATGAAACATTTCTTCGTGATATTGGACCATGAACCAGGTCGCGAAGCCCTTTAATCCGATTGAAGTGCTGTGAGCCGACATTGACATATATAAATAGCCCGAGTGCATCTCCTTATTGATATGCTCGATGAGCGCATCTTCCATCTTTTTGCTTAACATTGAATTACCTCCAACAAATTAATTGATCTGATGAAACTATAATTGTTTAGCTTGTTATTGTCAAATCTGTTCTGGAGAAAATGCTTATATTCCAGCCCTTGCGCCACCCGGAAGAGCAGACTGAAAAAATCAGTTAGAGAGGCAGGTATTCATAAGCCTTACGACTGCTTTATATCCAACAGGCAATGATTGATAAAGCGCAAATATTTATTATGCGGTTTTCAGCCCGCTTGCAAAGGGTTCATGAAAAGCTATAAATTACAATACGTTGCACTATTCAGAGTGGCCTGGCATGGTCGTTGCATAAATAGCTGACAACGTTAGAGAATAGGCGATACCAGTCTTTCTTTAACCTCCTTTATTGCGTCCCCATGAAGTGGGGGCGCCTTTTTTTTTAAATTATTTTTTGGAGGAAGTTCATGGAGAGAAGAGTTTCAAGAAGCAAAATGATAGGTACATCGATTGTATTGTCTATATTGATCTTCGGTACCGCATTTTTCAGTGGTCCGGCGGCGGCAGCGGTTGATACGGAGCTGCATCCGGCCATACCGCTCTATGACGAAGAGGGGAACCATGTTCTCGACAGTGGAAAGCCTTACAGCTCCAGAAAGAGCTGCGGAAACAACGGTGGAGGTGGCTGTCACGACTATGAATCAATTACCCACGCATTCCATTTCGAGATGGGGCGCGATGAGGCGAAGGACGATTTTGGCGAGAAGAGAGGACTTTCCTATCTTGTCTCTCCGGGCTACTTCGGCGGCTATAACTGCATGGGCGGCAGCAATCAGG
>JADFVM010000317.1 GCA_015222555.1 Pseudomonadota bacterium | reverse complement strand
TTATAAATGTCTTCCGCTTTATAGTTTCTGTACTTCTCCCATTTAAGGCTCATGTTGGCCAGTGATGTTAACGCTGCTGTCAGCTCCTGGCGCTTGTATGCGTCCTTGATCATTGCAGTGATAAACTTTTTTGATCCTTCATGGTGGAACAAACAGGAGGAACTGAGATATAAATGGTTATTTTGAGGCAAAAGCCTGGCATCGATAATTGCACCTTTATTAAAGCCATCAACACCTGTCAGGGCCAGGGCAACATATTTTTTGCCATCTTTCAAGTCTTTAAAGGAAATAGAGTCCTTGGAAACCTTTTTAATTTCAAAGATGCTCCTGACACCTTGTCCCAGCTCCTGAAAGGCCTTTCTTTTCTCATCATCGGAGATCGCTATAATGAAGTCATCAATCAAGGTAGAACCACCGAGCCTTCTATCGAAGATATACCACTCAAGAAAGTTTGCTATTCTCATATCATAGGACTGCTCATCCCCAAAGAGGCCACCAGACTCTTTAAAATAAGTCGCCTTCGCTTCGGCAAGATCTTCTTCTCGTCCTGTTTGAGAAAGATAATCTGTTAGTTCAGCTAAAAGCTCCTGAATCATTGTTTTTCCATCATTTTCAGGAATTTATTAAAGAGATAGGAGGCATCGTGCGGCCCCGGCGATGCCTCGGGATGATACTGCACGGAAAAGGCAGCATATTCTTTGGAAGAAATCCCCTCTACCGTGTTGTCATTAAGATTGATATGCGTCAGATCGGCCTTTTCCATTATTGAGTCATAATTAACGGCAAATCCATGGTTTTGAGAGGTGATTTCTACCTTTCCTGTGTTGAGATCTTTAACGGGCTGATTCCCCCCTCTGTGTCCGAATTTAAGCTTATAGGTTTTTCCTCCCAGGGCTAGGGCAAGGATCTGATGCCCCAGACAGATCCCGAATATGGGCTTTTTCCCAAGAAGGTTTTTAACATTGTCAACGGCATAATCTATCGGTTCAGGATCACCTGGTCCATTGGAGAGAAAAATGCCGTCGGGATTCATATCAAGGACCTCCTGCCAGGCCGTTCTGGCCGGGACAACTGTCACCTTACAACCTAGAGCAGACAAATTTCTCAGGATATTATATTTAATCCCGAAGTCATAGGCCACTACATTAAATTGATGTGTCGTCACCTTTTCATAACCCGTTGCCAGGTTCCAGCCCCCTTCATCCCAGGAATAAGCAGACTGACAGGTCACCTCCTGGACAAGGTCTCTTCCTACCAGCGTGGGAAGTCTGGACGCCTTTTGTTTCAGGCTCTCCAGATCAAAGTCTGTGTTGGATATAATTCCGGGCTGGGCGCCCCTGTCCCTTATATGGCGGACGAGCGATCTCGTATCAATACCATGGATGCCGACTACATTGTTGCCGGCCAGAAATTCGCCCAGATTTCCCTTTGATCGCCAGTTGCTGGGCATATCAAAATACTCCTTAACGATAAATCCGCTCAGATGAGGTTTTGATGACTCATAATCCTCATCATTAACGCCACAGTTGCCAATCTGGGGATAGGTCATGGTTACCAGTTCTCCCCGGTAGGAAGGGTCGGTCAGTATTTCCTGGTAACCTGTCATGGAGGTGTTGAAACAGACCTCTCCACTTGCCTCACCCGAAGCGCCAAATGCCTCGCCCTCAAAGGTCGTCCCGTCTGCCAGCACCAGAAACGCTTTATTCATCTATCTCCTCTTTGTATACAATTTCACCATTCACAAGGGTATAAAGCGTTTTCCCCTTAAAGGTCCATCCGTGGAATGGGGTATTCTTGCTTTTAGACTTCATACGGTTTCTGTCTACTGTATGTTCTGCATTCAAGTCCACAATGGTAATATCGGCAGGCATCCCTTTTTTCAAAGACCCTCCCTGAACACCGATAATTTCAGCAGGATTGATGGTGAGTTTCCTTATCGCTTCAGTGAGACTCAAAACACCTTCGTCAACTAGCTTAAGGGTCAAAGGCAACATTGTCTCCAGGCCCAAAATCCCGTTGGCGGCGCATTCAAATTCAACATCTTTTTCAATAGATGAATGAGGTGCATGATCTGTAGCTATGGCATCGATGGTACCGTCTTTAAGGCCTTTGCGGATTGCGGTAACGTCCTTCTCACTCCGTAAAGGTGGATTCATCTTGGCGTCTGTCTTATACCCTTCAACGGCTGATTCCGTAATTGTAAAATGGTGTGGCGCCGCCTCGGCAGTCACCTTAACACCCCGTTTTTTTGCTTCTCTTACCAGCGAAACGGCGCCTTCCGTGCTGATATGAGCGATATGGAGTTTTGCACCCGTCAGTTCGGAAAGAGTGATGTCTCTCATCACCATTACATCTTCCGCTGCATTTGGCACACCTTTTAATCCCATTATAGTGGAAAGGTAGCCCTCATTCATGGAACCATTTTTCGAAAGGTCTGGATCTTCGGCATGAGAAATGACAGGCATATCAAAGGTAAGACTGTATTCCAGGACACAACGCATCATTTCAGAACTCTTGAGGGGCATGCCGTCATCTGATACTGCCACGATGCCTGCAGCATGCATGGAACCTATTTCAGCCAGTTCTTCACCCTTAAGGCCCATGGTAGCCGCACCGATGGGATAAACTTTTACATGCCCTTTGTCCTTCGCCTTTTTCAGTATTTCTTCGGTAACGGTGGCGTTATCATTGACCGGTTTTGTGTTGGCCATGCAGGCCACTGCCGTCACACCACCGGCGGCAGCAGCCAGGGTGCCGCTTTCAATGTCTTCTTTATATTCATAACCGGGATCTCTCAGGTGGACATGCATATCAATGATGCCAGGCATTACGATCAAGCCCTTGGCATCTATAACATTATCTGCCTTGAGGTCGGCTTTGCCTGTAGGAAATATGTCGTATATGACCCCATCCTCGATGGCAACATCAAAAAGGCCATCCAAATCCTGGGAGGGATCAATAACCTTACCGCCACTAATTATTGTTTTCATCCCTCGCTTCCTTCCTGCTTTCTTCATGTTTTCTGCCTGAAAGCAGGTATAAAAGTGCCATTCTTATGGCAACACCGTTTGCAACCTGCTCTAAAATTACAGAATAGGGGCCGTCAGCCACCTCAGGTGATATTTCCACCCCTCTGTTAACAGGACCGGGATGCATAATTGTGACATCACTTTTTGCTGATTTAAGTCGTTTGGCATTGAGGCCGAAGAGCATGGAGTATTCTCTCTCCGTAGGAAAATAGGGGCCGGTCATCCTCTCCTTCTGAATTCTCAGCATCATGATGACATCGGCATCGATGATCGCCTCATCCAGAGTTTTGCGGATGCTTGCACCCATCTTTTCAATCTCCGGTGGAAGCAATGTGGGAAATCCGGCGACGACGACCTGTGCGCCCATTTTTGTCAGGGCGTAGATATTTGACCGCGCCACCCTGCTATGTTTAATGTCACCGATAATTGCGATGCGAAGGCCCTCGATCTGACCTTTGACCTGCCTGATAGTGAGAAGATCCAGCAGGGACTGGCTGGGATGTTCATGACAACCGTCACCTGCATTGATGACAGAGGCCTTGACAGCGCCTGATATGATTTGCGGAGCCCCTGATGATCCATGGCGAACAACGATAATATCGGGACTCATCGCCTGAAGATTTTTAGCCGTATCGATGAGAGTCTCGCCCTTAACGGCGCTGCTTGATGAGGCTGAAATGTTGATGACATCGGCGCTCATCCGCTTGCCTGCAATTTCAAAGGATGTCCTTGTCCGGGTGCTTGCTTCGAAGAAGAGGTTGATGATAGTCTTTCCCCTCAATGTGGGAACTTTCTTGATATCCCTGTTCGATACCCACTTGAGAGACTCCGCCGTATCAAGGATCAGTTCAATTTCATCCCTGTCAAGGTCTTTAATGCCCAGAATGTCTTTATTTCTCAGCTGCAAACCTTAGCGCCTCATATTAATCGTCTTTGGATATAAAGATATCAACACCCAAATCGCCCTCTAAACGGGCTTTTATAACATCATTTTTTGAAGTAGGAACATTCTTCCCCACAAAGTCAGCCTTAATTGGAAGTTCTCTATGCCCTCTGTCAATGAGAACCGCCAGCATAATTGCCTTAGGACGGCCGAAGTCAATAAGCGCATCCATGGCAGCCCTGACAGTTCTGCCCGTATATAAGACGTCATCGACAAGAACGAGGTTTTTATCATCAATAGAAAAGTCAATTTCTGTGCTTCCCACTATGGGATGATGTGTTGCGATTGAAAGATCATCTCGATAAAGTGTGATGTCAATAATACCTATAGGAATGCTTGAACCCTCGATCTCCTCAATTTTTTTTGAAAGATATCTGGCTAAATCAACACCACCCGTCCGAATACCCACAAGGGCAAGATTTTCAATGCCTTTATTGGCTTCAAGAATTTCGTGGGAAATCCTTGTGATTGCTCTATTTACGCCATCGGCATCGAGGATTTTTCTTTTTATACTTGTCATAGATTACCTAAGCTAAAGGTACTAAAAAAAACCTCCCTGCCTGATTAGGGAGGGAGGCTTCTGAACAGATTGAGTTTCTATTTATCATTCTTACCTTATTAATCTCGCCGGATTAATTTAAAGGTTAATATTAAGCTTTCTTCATCAATTTTCTGCAGCACATTTTATATCATAATAAGAAGGTAGTCAACAAAATATGGACTATAATTCTTCGTTATTGAGTATGAATTTTTTAAGTTGGCAAAAAAAGGGTGTGCCATGAGGCACACCCTTTGTACAGCCATTCTTGTGATTTAAGCGGCGGCTTGCGTCTTCCTGTTTAACAGGCTATTTGCTGCCTCAAGGGCTTTATCATAGTCAGGATGGTCAGTAAGCTCACCGACGACTTCCTGATAGACAAGTGTATTATCTGCATCCAGGACAAAGATAGAACGTGCGTGAAGCCTTAACTCTTTAATAAGGACACCATAGGCGCTTGCAAAAGAGGCATCCCTGTGATCAGAGAGGGTTTCAATCTTGTCTATGCCGGCAGTGGTGCAAAACCTTGAAATTGCAAAGGGAAGATCCATGCTGATATTGATAATGGCAGCACCCTCTAGTTTAGCAGCCTCTTCATTGAATCTTCTTGTTTGAGCCTCGCATACTGGCGTATCCAGTGATGGTGTAACGCTAATGATTTTGACCTTACCTTCAAAATCACCGAGTGTGACTTCTTTTAACTCTTTATTAACAACGGTAAAGTCAGGCGACTTCTCCCCCGTTTTGAGTTCAGGTCCGACCAGTGTGACAGCATTGCCTTTAACAGTGACTATTCCTTCTCTTTCCATTATATCCTCCATTGAATATTAGTTATATAATAGCTTCATTAGCTAAATTTAAACCTTAAGATGGAAGACCTCAAAGAAAGATTCATTTTTTTCTCATCTGCCTTATTGTTTTCTCTGTGGTATCATATTTCTTTGCTTGGGATGAATCTGTTTATGTCATCGGTTAATGAATCAGGTTTCCGATACGTCTGAACCGGATACCGTTGTTTACACTATCCCAGGACCAATACAGGATAAAGGCCTTTCCTCTGATTTCATCGGTATGAACTGTTCCCCAGAAGCGGCTGTCATGACTGTTGTCCCTGTTGTCACCCATGACAAATACGTGATTTTCGGGGACAGTTTTAGGCCCGAAATTTCTGCCTTTGGTAAAGCCGAAAAGTGATTCTCCGGCCTTAAATACCGCATAAGGTTCATCTCCCAGGGGTTCATCATTAATGAATACCTTTTTATTCTTCACTTCAACCTTGTCACCGCCTACACCGATGACCCTTTTTATAAAATCCTTGTCTTTATCCTCTGGATACCTGAAGACAATGATATCTCCTCTCTTTGGAGATGCAAAATCAACAAGTTTTTTATCTATAAAGGGGAGACTTATTCCATAGATGAATTTGTTAACGAGCAGGTGATCGCCTATTAACAGGGTCTCCTCCATGGAACCTGAGGGTATCTTAAAGGCCTGCACAATGAAACTTCGGATAAAGAGAGCAAGAATAATCGCGATGACAATAGCTTCTGCATACTCCCTGACGACCGACTTATTATGAAAGGGCATGACACGATCCCTTGCCTTTACAAGCCTTTCTTCCTTTGCAAGAATTTCTTTGGGCTCGTTTTCGCGCACCGCTCTTTCCAGCGCCATAATGTCTGTCTCAAGGAGTTTTATCTTTTCTGAGTCTACCTTCTTTTTAGATTTCTTAATAAGGCGCCGTGTCGTGTTGATCTCGAAATCTGCCTCCTTCAAAATCTTCGCTGTCGCCTTTTCCGTATGCTTATCGCTCATTCAGTGAAACTCCTCAATCAATCTTTAAGGCGGCAAGGAAAACATCCTGCGGGATCTCGACTCTACCGACCTGCTTCATTCTCTTTTTTCCTTCTTTTTGCTTCTCAATAAGTTTTCTTTTTCGTGTTATGTCACCGCCATAACACTTTGCCGTCACATTCTTTCTAAGCGCCCTTACTGTCTCCCTGGCAATTACCTTCGTACCGATGGCTGCCTGAATGATAACTTCGAACATCTGACGTGGAATAAGTTCCTTCATTTTCCCAATAAGATCCCGCCCTCTGTAATAGGCTTTGTCTTTATGAATGATGAGTGACAGGGCATCAACGGGCTCATCGTTTATCAGTATATCAAGTTTCACCAGACTTGACCTCGTAAAATCGGCAAATTCATAATCAAGGGAGGCGTAACCCTTCGATATAGACTTTAAGCGGTCATAAAATTCCATGACAACTTCATTGAGAGGCAGTTCGTAATTAATAATTACCCTGTCGCTTGAGAGGTATTTTATATCTTTTTGGATTCCCCGCCTATCCTGGCACAGGCTGAGGATAGTCCCCACATAATCGCTGGGTGTATGAATACTGGCTGAAATAATCGGTTCTTCTATAAATGCAATGCTCTGCACTGGCGGAAGATGAACGGGATTTTCAATCATTTCTATTTCACCCGTTACAAGATGCACCTTGTAGGCCACGCTGGGCGCCGTCGTGAGCAGGTTAAGCTTGTATTCTCTTTCAAGCCTTTCCTGGATTATCTCCATATGAAGAAGTCCAAGGAAACCACATCTATAGCCAAAGCCAAGGGCTAGTGACGTCTCCGGGGTATAGGTAAAAGAAGAGTCATTGAGCGCCAGTTTTTCCAGCGCATCCTTGAGATCTTCATATTGATTGGTATCGACGGGATAAAGACCACTGAAAACCATGGGTTTAAGTTCCTTGAAGCCGGGACAGGGGTCGGTTGTCGGGTTTTTGTCATTTGTAATGGTATCGCCGATCTTTGTGTCATGGAGGTCTTTTATGCCGGCAATGACATAGCCCACCTCACCTGTGGACAGAGAATCGACTTTAGCCATCGCGGGGAAAAAGGCGCCTACCTCGATAACCTGAAAGCTTGAATCTGTCGCCATGAGGTGGATTTTTTGTCCCTTCTTGATCATACCGTCAAAAACTCTGACTAATATGATTACACCCTGATAGGAATCATACCAGGAATCGACGATAAGGGCTTTAAGGGGTTTTTCTTCATCACCCTTCGGTGGCGGAATCCTGGCAACAATGGCCTCTAAAATATCCCTTGTACCTATGCCCTCCTTGGCGCTGGCTTTTATGGCATCTGATGCGTCAAGACCGATCACTTCTTCTATTTCTTCAATGACTCTCTCCGGCTCGGCGCTGGGAAGGTCAATCTTGTTCAGCACAGGTATAATTTCAAGATCATTATCCAGGGCCAGATAAACATTGGCCACTGTTTGAGCCTCCACACCCTGCGATGCATCCACCACAAGTAACGCGCCTTCACAGGCCGAGAGACTCCTCGACACCTCATATCCAAAATCGACATGCCCGGGCGTATCAATGAGGTTTAATTCGTAAACCTCACCATCGTCGGCCTTATAGTTGAGGCGAACGGGCTGGGCTTTTATGGTAATGCCCCGCTCCCTTTCAATATCCATCTTGTCCAGGACCTGCTCTTTCATCTCTCTGGCCGTTAGCGCACCGGTATATTCAAGCAGGCGGTCAGCCAGGGTGGACTTTCCGTGGTCTATATGGGCAATAATAGAAAAATTTCTTATCTTTGACTGGTTTTTCAAGGATTTTTCACTGAATATTATCTTCTCGTAGAGTTTAAAACAAACAAGAAAGATATCTCAGATAGGCCTGTTTTGTCAAAGGAAAAAGGGCGATAGAGAGGTGCCCTTATCCATCTGTCATGTTGTATGGAACCGATGTTAAAAGCACGGCAGGATGGTGAAGGCAAGGGTTGAATGGATTGCCACCTACGATTAAAGGAAATGGCAAATTCCTGTTTTTGCTGGACAGTGTCATCTCACTTCAATAGGGTTTTTACATTTTCATCTTATTCTTCGACAGTTATCTTCCCCCTCATTAGGTATAAGCTTATCTTAGGCGGATGGGTATCGG
>JADFVM010000316.1 GCA_015222555.1 Pseudomonadota bacterium | reverse complement strand
TGGATGATGGTTGCGACATTTCTGGTCTTTATCATGCATCTTGGCTTTGCGACACTAGAAGCAGGTCTTACGCAATCAAAGAATACGATCAATATTTTATGCAAAAATACCATGGTTGTGGCGATAGGCTTGCTTACTTATGCCATTATCGGTTTTAACTTGATGTATCCCGGTGATTCCTGGATTATTGGGAAATGGCTGGGCTTTGCCGGTTTTGGGGTTTCTGCACCAGAAGGCGCTGCCGGACTGATAGAATATGCGGACGGCGCCTATACGTATTGGACTGACTTTCTGTTCCAGGCGATGTTTGCCGCCACTGGCGCAACGATCGTATCCGGGGCGGTGGCAGGACGCGTGAAATTAAACAGCTTTCTGGTTTTTACAATAGTCTTTGTAGGGTTGGTCTATCCTTGGGTAGGCAGCTGGAAATGGGGTGGCGGCTGGCTGGATGCCATGGGGTTTTATGATTTCGCCGGCTCAACCCTGGTTCATTCTGTTGGAGGCTGGGCCGCATTGGTTGGCGCATCTATTCTTGGCCCCAGGAAGGGCAAATATGCGGGCGGGCGCGCCACTGCGATTCCCGGTCACAATATGCCTCTGGCGACTATCGGTGTGTTCTTGCTGTGGTTAGGTTGGTTCGGGTTTAATGGGGGGTCTGTCTTATCTGCTGATCCCGGTCCCGTTTCTTTTGTGTTAGTCACCACCAGTCTTGCGGCGGCAGCCGGAATTGTCGGGGCCTTTATTGCCTCAGAGATTATTCAAAAGAAACCGGACTTGTCAATGGTGCTGAATGGATGTCTGGCTGGTCTGGTCGGGATTACGGCCGGAGCGGATGTGATACCTGTTGGCTATGCAGTCATTGTCGGGTTGATTGCCGGTGGACTGGTAGTATTGGCCGTCATTATTGTTGATACTAAACTAAAAATAGATGATCCGGTAGGCGCCACTTCGGTCCATCTGGTCTGTGGCATATGGGGGACCCTGGCCGTCGGCATATTCAGTTCAAATCCTGAGCACAGTTTTTTGACCCAATTAATCGGTGTTGCTGCCTATGGCGTGGTTACTGTTGTGGCAGCCGGTATCATCTTCTTTGTGATTAAATCTACAATGGGGCTCCGCGTTTCCGAGGATGAAGAGAAACAGGGCTTAGATATAGGCGAGCACGGTATGGAAGCGTATTCAGGCTTTCAGATCTTTCGCTAATCAATATCAACTCTCTCTCATAGAAAGTTGGTAAACCCGGGATAGATGAAGACTCATTCCCTTCCTATCCTCCTTTTAGAGGGGCCGCAAGGCCCCTTCTTTTGTCCTCAAATTGCCGTCGGGAATCCCATGCTAACAGACCGGATAAGATTCTCTTCCTTTTATATTGTGGATGGATAAATTCTTAATATATGGTTCTTCTCCAAAGGTTGACGAACACCACAACATATAGTGACACCCGTTATTAATAGAGTTTTTGTAATTATTCAGGTCTCCCCCTTTGGAAAAGGGGGAATCAATGTAACTGAGTAGTTACATGTAAACTACATAGAGTGTCTTCCACCAACTTCGGGATAAGAACCTAATATATAAACGCTGTAGGTAACACGCAGGATAGGTTGCTGATCTTAATAAGGTTCTCAGCGCTGATGAAAAGAACATCCTCGATCAGGTCGGTTGAAAGAGGGATAGCAATAAACCCTGTTTTTGAGAGATAAAAAAAGGGCCATTGCTGGGGGGTGGTGGGGGAACCAGCAACGGCCCAAGATACAAAGAATTAACTTTATACCCTCAGCAATAATCGCATATTTTCCTCTAAAAAGTCAACAAGTTTTTCACATAAAAAAGTCTTCCCTATTTCTCTCCTATGCTTAAAGAATAGGCATTGCCTAAAAGGGAAGCAGTTGGCCTATCTCCATGGAATTAAAGCTATATTTTCCTATTGTCTTGAATGTCTGCTTATTGTTTAGGCATTTGAAAAATGTTGATCTTAGCTATCTATTGCTAAGTGTCTGAAATTGCAGCTCTTTAGCTTTTGGCAAGATTATTGCTATGTAACATTTCCTTTTTGTTTAAATTGTCGATAGAGGTGATTAGTTGATGGAGAAAAATGTTGAAAGTATTCTTCGAAGTGGAGATGTCCTCTTCCTGATGTTGGGTGCTGTTATGGTCTTTGCTATGCATGCCGGGTTTGCATTTCTGGAAATCGGTTCTGTAAGAAAGAAAAATCAGGTTAATGGTCTTGTAAAGATTCTCTCCGACTGGTCTGTTTCTACGGTGGTTTATTTTCTCGTCGGCTTTCCCATTGCCTATGGAATCTGTTTTCTCCGGCCGGCAGAGGCCTTAATCAGCCAGGATCAAGGGTATCAGCTGGTCAGGTTTTTCTTTCTCCTTTGTTTCGCCGCTTGCATCCCTGCGATCATCTCAGGGGGAATTGCTGAACGGGCAAAGTTCTGGACACAGCTTGCGGCAGGGGCGGTATTTGCCGGACTCATTTACCCTGTTTTTGAGTCTATCATTTGGGGACGATATTCCGGGCCTTTGCAGGGGTGGATTGAAGATTTGACCGGTGCGGGCTTTCATGACTTTGCCGGCTCAGTGGTCGTCCATTCTATTGGAGGATGGATTGCCCTTCCTGCCATGATTGTCCTCGGGCCAAGGTTGGGCAGGTATGTTAAACAAAAAAGCAGGCCAATCCCTATCAGCAGCATCCCCTTTCTAGCCTTAGGCAGCTGGATTCTTGCCGTGGGATGGTTTGGGTTTAATGTGATGAGTGCACAGAGCCTGACGGGAATCTCCGGTCTTGTGGCTGTCAACTCTCTCATGTCCATGGTAGGTGGCGTTCTCGCCGCGGTGTTCTTCACTCGCCGCGATCCCGGCTTTGTCCATAACGGGGCACTGGCAGGTCTTGTGGCTATCTGTGCAAGTTCGGATGTTGTTCATCCCGTTGCCGCCTTTTTTATCGGGGCAATTGGATCTTTCATTTTTATAAAAGGCTTTACCTGGGAAACGGAGAAGCTGAGGATCGACGATGTTTTAGGCGTATGGCCCCTTCATGGCCTTGTTGGTTCATGGGGTGGAATCGCCGCCGGTATTTTTGGTTACAAGGCGCTGGGGGGCATGGGAGGCGTGTCTTTTCTTGGACAACTCATAGGAACATCGGTGGCTGTTGTTTACGCCTTTGCAGGCGGTTTCATTGTATATAAATTGCTCGATGCGGTTTTTGGCATCAGGCTCAATGAAGATGAGGAGTTCAGGGGGGCAGACCTGTCTATCCATAATATTGATGCCTATCCAGAGGAAACCATCAAACCATAATAATATTGACGGAAAAATCGCTGGACTTGTATAAGTCACTGTGATACTTTTCCTCATTTATTTCGCGGCAAATGAGCAGGAGGCTAAAGATATGAAAAAGGTAGAAGCGATAATTAAACCTTTCAAACTTGATGAAGTAAAAGAGGCTCTTAACGAGATAGGAATCCAGGGTATTACTGTCTGTGAAGTTAAGGGTTTCGGAAGGCAGAAAGGCCATACAGAACTTTATAGAGGCGCTGAATATGTTGTCGATTTCCTGCCAAAAATCAAGCTGGAAATAATTGTTAACGATGATGTCGTAACAGAAGTGGTTGAGACGATACAGAATGCCGCCAAGACCGGCAGGATTGGTGATGGAAAGATCTTTATTCTTCCTGTAGAGGAAGTTGTTAGAATCAGAACAGGTGAAAGCGGCAGCGAAGCGATATAAAAAATAAGAAAAGATATTAATCTAGGAGGAGAAAGAAATGCCAAAAAATGCAGTTCAAATGGCAAAAGATGCGAACGCAACAATGGTGGATATTAAATTTATGGATTTTGTAGGTATCTGGCAGCACTTCGCCATTCCTGTGGCAGAATTATCTGAAGATGTCTTTGAAGAGGGCCTCGGCTTTGATGGTTCAAGTATCAGAGGATGGCAGCCGATTCATGCCAGTGATATGCTGGTTATCCCCGATCCCACGACAGCTGTGCTTGATCCCTTTGTCGAAGAGCCAACACTGAGCCTCATCGGAAACATTTTTGATCCCCTCACTAAGGAAGCTTATTCACGGGATCCACGAAATATTGCAAAGAAGGCGGAAGCCTATCTGCAATCAACCGGTATTGGTGATGTTGCCTATTTCGGGCCCGAGCCGGAGTTCTTTATTTTTGATGATATCAGGTACAGCCAGGGTCCCGGCCACGGTTTTTACTACCTCGATTCTGACGAGGCGGCCTGGAATACGGGCAGGGAAGAAAATCCCAACCTCGGTTACAAGCCGAGACACAAAGAGGGCTATTTCCCCGTTGCCCCCACAGACAGCCTCAATGATCTGAGAAACGATATGGTTAAGGTGATGCAGCAGGTTGGTATCCATGTCGAGCGTCAGCACCATGAAGTTGCAACAGCGGGCCAGTGCGAGGTTGCAACGCGATTTGAATCGCTCGTTAAGCAGGCAGACAATCTCATGTGGTACAAGTACATTGTAAAGAACATTGCAAGATGGGCCGGCAAAACGGCGACCTTTATGCCAAAACCTGTTTACAATGACAACGGTACGGGCATGCACTGTCATCAGTCCATCTGGAAGGACGGAAAGCCGCTCTTCGCGGGGGACAAATACGGCGGATTAAGCGATACAGCACTCTACTACATCGGTGGAATCCTGAAGCATGCCAAAGCACTGAATGCAATTTGCAATCCCAGCACGAACTCATACAAACGGCTGGTTCCCGGATTTGAAGCGCCTATCAATCTTGCCTATTCCAGCAGAAACCGTTCTGCCTCTGTAAGGATCCCAATGTATTCACCTTCTCCGAAGGCGAAGAGGATCGAAGTCAGGTTCCCTGATCCATCATGCAACGGGTACCTTGCTTTTTCTGCCATGCTTATGGCAGGTCTTGATGGAATTGAAAATAAGATTGATCCAGGTGATCCCCTTGATAAAAATATTTACGGTCTTTCGCCGGAAGAGCTTTCTAACATTCCTTCTGCGGCAACCTCTCTTGAAGAGGCCCTTAACGCATTAAGGGATGATCATGAGTTCCTCCTGAAGGGTGATGTCTTTACAGAAGATGTTGTTGAAGGCTGGATTGAGTACAAAATGGACAATGAGGTTAGTCTCGTAAGGAGGACACCTTGTCCCCAGGAGTTTGCACTTTACTTCGACTGTTAAAAAGGTTCATGATTAATTTTAAAAAGCCTCCCGAAATTTGGGGGGCTTTTTTTTTTGCAAAAAAAATCATATAGTGTAAACTTTTGCACGCCAAACTAAATTAGTTTGAGTTTGGCGCACCAAAGGTGATGACGGATAAGCTGGCCAAGGTAGTCTGGAATATTGAGTTTGATCCCTTCGTGAATGATATCAGTCAAAGTGATATGGAAGGGGAATATATAAGGAATGTGACACGCAAGCTGAGATTTCCGGGGCAATAACTGGAAAGGATTAGGGGCAATTCTTTATCGCTGACAAGCCAGACATTTTGCTTAATCCCTGTTTCATTGAAAAGAGCGGAAGCAAGGTGGAGGAGAAGACTCTGAAAAGATTATTTTATTGCCGAATTATCATGCTTCTTTTCGTTTTTTTTTGACAGCCGCAGAAGAATCGACTAATTGTTCGAGATAAAAACATTCTTCTCTTGTGTACTCTTTAGGAACCATATCAGTATATTGCAGCGGCCAGTTCTTCTCTTTAGCTTCTCCCCTTTTTTTATTATAAAAGTGCGTGCCCACTTCAATGGCCTTCGCCGCTTCGTCAGGTGACAATCGTCTTTTCATAAGCATGAGAAACATGCGGTCCAATTTCAGGCCTTTTGAATGTGATAACATCTCATCGAGCCAGGCAGGATCAAAACCATGGTCTCTTAAAACATCCCTCACCTCTTTTGAGAAAATCTCCCGGTTTTTTTTATTGTATCGAGTAAAGAATTTAAGCATTAAAAATCACCTCAGAAAATAATAGCATCACTTGGAATTAGCATAGTATATAAGAAATTTAGAGTTTGGTGGGATAAAAAAGGACGATCATTTTAAGGCGTTCTACAGATTTATATTGATGAGCTTCGGAAGGCCTTGTGCCTTTATATATTGGCATGTTACTGATTGCAGGAAGATGGAAGAAGAGGGGCTTTTAGTGTGAAAGGGGTGCTGGCTGAGAAGCGTCAGCTGTCTTCTCCATATAGATTCTTAACAGCTCTTCGCTTGACCTGATGAAACGAAGACCCATGCCGCAGTCAGAGCTAAACAGATTGGATGAATCCTTTCTTATTATTCTTGTGACAACACCTTCAACCTTGATATATCTTCCTTTTTCCCTGATAACCAGATGAACCTTTGTTCCAAGGTCGAAGACTTCCGATGTATTCATGAAAATGCCTGTCTCTGACAGGTTCATTATGTGGGTGACGAAGTGGGGCTTCTCTGAAGGGAGGCCAAACATTCCACTTCGAGGATAGCTTACTCGCCCGCTGAACCTTCTTTCCCAATGAACTTTATTTGTCCGTTCTTCCATAGCCGGTGCCTTCACATAAATACAATTAAAGTAACTTAATATTACCATATTCAGTGTTGATTCTTAAAGTCTTTAATTTTTAGATGTAAAAAATGAGATTGAGGTTTGAATTTTTTTGCTTTTTTAATAGCTTGGGGTTAAATCCCTCGCAGCTTGCTGCAGCGTTGGTTATTAAATTGGTCATTAATCAAAATCGGAAAGAGATGTTGTGAAAAAAACTAGGCCATCTTTTGCAGCAGCTTCCGGAAAAAATCCCTGACAGCGCGAATGATTTTCTCCGGTGTGCTTCTATGTTTGTAGCGCGCCTTTTCTTCCTCTGAAACGGAAGAGGGCAGGTTATTAACCTGCAGCTTGATAATTGCGAGGTAATCATCCTGTAAGAAGCGTTTGTAAATGAGATTTAGCGGGAAAATGCTGAAGCTCCTTTGTGACATGAATGACGGCCAGTCGATGATGTAGGGCTGGCCGTCATCGCCCAGCATAATGTTGGGCGTTCTTTTTAGATCGCAATGGGCTATCCCCTTGTTGTGTATATCATCAACAAGGTCTTTCAGCTTTTTAAAAAGGTCGGGTGAAAAGCGGGCCGCTTCTTTGAGAACCCTTTCATCTTTGAGGCTCGGGTCCAGTCTGAGGGGGTGTATTCTTCTTTCCAGATCTTCAAGGTTAATGCCTTTGATCTCCTCAACAGCAAGTGCAAGGCCGCCAATGACGCCGTAGAAAGCCGGAACGCCTCTGATTCCTTCAAGTTTTTTGTAAGCCCTGGCTTCCCGCCAGATAAGGAATCGACCTGCCGTGTTTCGGAAGATAAATCCGCTTGAACTGAAGTCCTTGATGACCGCCCTTTTGCCCTCCTCCTCGACGACCCAGATGGTGGGCCTGGTGTTTGTCGGTTCTCTAAGGATTTGGCAGCTTCTGGCAGGCAGGTCGGAAAGTTTTAATGAATTAAACATGAGCAGGGATAAAAAATTAGATGTTTCAGCCGCAGTAAATTATTTAATCAGGCTTTAGGAAATATAGAACATAAGGACGGATTGATACAACCTCTTTTTCTCTCCTTTAGCTCTAAAGTTAGAAGATCACACAAAAATTGTCCCACTCTTTTCCACTAAAATGTTTTTTAAAGAAGTATGATATTTACCTTAAAAAAAATATCATAATATGCTACTATCAGTGGCAAAAAACAGCGATTAATTTTAAAGGTGACAGGATGAAGGCGAAGGTATTTGTGACGTTTAAAGAGGGCATTTTAGATCCTCAGGGCAAGGCGGTTCAACATTCTCTGGAAACCATCGGTTTTGGAGAAGTTTTAAATGTACGTCAGGGGAAACTTTTTGAAGTCGCACTGGATGACGGCCTGACGAAGGATGATGCCAAAAAAAAAGTGACCGAAATGGCGGAAAAACTTCTCGCTAATCCTGTGATGGAGAACTTTGAGGTAGTCATAGAATGAAGTTTGGCGTCATTGTTTTTCCCGGCTCAAACTGTGACCATGACTGCTATCACGTAGCAAAGCATGTGATGGGGCAGGAGACAGACTATATCTGGCACAAGGGCAGACCCTCTCTCGAAAGTTATGATTGTGTTATCATTCCGGGCGGTTTTTCTTACGGCGATTATCTAAGGCCCGGCGCCATAGCACGTTATTCTCCCATTACCGATGAAATAAAGAAATATGCAGAAGGAGGCGGGCTGGTCATTGGCATCTGCAATGGTTTTCAGATCCTCATTGAGACGGGCCTTCTGCCCGGTGTTTTAATGAGAAACCGGTCTCTTAAGTTTATATGTGAGGATGTTTACCTGAAAGTCGAAAGCAGTGATACCCCTTTCACCTCTGAATATTCAGCAGATGAAGTCGTTAAGATCCCAATCGCCCACCACGATGGAAATTATTTTGCCGATATGGACACCCTTAAAAAACTGAAACAGAACAATCAGATCATCTTCCGGTATTCAACTGCCGATGGTGAAACTTCGGTAGAGGCCAATCCCAATGGATCATTGCTGAATATTGCCGGCATATGTAATGAGAAAAGAAACGTGTTGGGTATGATGCCTCATCCTGAACGATGCGCTGAAGGTATTTTAGGCAATGAAGACGGGAAAAAGATTTTTGAGTCCATAGTAAAAAGGGTTATGCAGCCATGTTAGCAATGGAAAAGATTGAAATTACCGATGAAATAGTTG
>JADFVM010000315.1 GCA_015222555.1 Pseudomonadota bacterium | reverse complement strand
GCTTCCCTTATAACCGCCTCTGGATCCATTGTAAGCATGACATCAATAATCCTGCGATCATTTTCATTACGCACCCAATCAAGTGATGCAGGGCCGATCCCCTCCGGCATAAACCCATAGTTTGTGCCGTAATGTGTAAGGTCGGTAGAGCCGACAACCTTTACGCGAAGACCCATCTTTTTTGCGATCTCCGCCGCTACTTTACCTATTTCAAGAGAGCTGTTATCAGGAGGAACGCCCATTGGAACGATTCTCACATCTTCAAAAAAGTATTTAATAAACGGGAGCTGGAGTTCTATTGTATTATCCTGCATAAAATTTTCTGAGGTTTCGATATCAAAGCCATATTTTTCGGCCAGCTCTTGTGCAATATTCTTTTCGATTTCGATTTCGCCGAACGGAGTTTCCCATGCCCCTTCTTTCATAATATAACATGGAGAACCAGAATGAAGATGCATACCAAAAATAATTATCACGTCCGTATGTTTTTCATCTTTGAGGCAATTGATTACATTACAGGCAATACTGCCTGAAAAATACCACCCTGCATGGGGTACAATCCCTCCGATCCCCTTTCCTTTTAAAGAATCCTTAACCTTTATTTCCTTAAGAAAACGGTTAATCTCCTTTTCACACTCCCCGGCGCTGTCAGGATACCAGCTTCCTGCAAAAATCGCTTTTCTTACATTCATTGTTATCGCCCCGTCTTTTGGTAAATATTTACCACAGAGAACACAAAGAACACAGAGTAAATTTTTTGTTTGTATTAATTTAGCCCTTTGAAACAAATCGATTTCAAGCAGTAATGTTTTGAAAAAGCTAAAGTATGATGATCTCGTAAAAAGCTATATTATGCCGCTTCGCAGCACTGTAACCGAAAATAACTTGTCAATCATATCAAAAGGTTATGGTTTAGTTATTTGAAAGTCGTCACTCCGGTGAAAACCAGAGTCCAGATGGTCTGTCCACCAATCCGCCAGAGCCCTTTGGCGGATTGGTGGACTTGAAAGAACTGAATTCCGGCTTGTCTGCCACAGGCACGGCTTTCGCCGGAATGACGGAAAACGGTATTCTCCGACTTTTTACGAAACCATCAAAATATCACATTTATTTTTTATTTATCTATTCCTCTGTGTGCTCTGTGTGCTCTGTGGTGAAAATAGCCTGCCTACTCAATAATGCAAAGCACATCACCCTTTGCAACAGAATCGCCAGTGCTGAAATTAATAGATTTGATTATGCCGCCTGCCGGAGACGGAAGGGCATTCTCCATCTTCATGGCCTCCAGGATAACAATTGTTTCTCCTTTCTTTACAGCATCTCCTATCCCTTTTTTATAGCTTATTATCATACCGGGCATCGGGGCTGAAAGAGGGGTGCCGTCACCCTGCGCCATGGAAGCAGATGCAGATTTTTTAACCGGCGCAGGAGCTTTCGGAATCGGCGGTTTAGGCGGAGGAGGCGCTACGGCCGCTATCGGCGCCGAGGTTCCCGCAGGAACTGCAGGCAATGGCTGGGCAACTGTAATAGGGACTGAAACCGGCATCTGCTGAACATGCCTTACAACAGAGGACCCGCCTTCCTCTTCCACTTCAACCTCGAAATACTCATCATCAACAAACACGTTGAACCTGCGCAGACCTTCACCCTTAGAAGGAACCCCTTTCCCCGGCTTTTCAACAAGCTTCCCGGCAATGGCCTTCTTAATAAGATCCTGCTCAGCCTTAACATCGGCCATTGTTCTTGGCTTGACCTCCGCAGGAGGCTCCTCTTTGTCGTATTTCCATTTCAAAAACCTTTTCCCTGTAACAGGATAAAGCGCATATATAAGAACATCCTCCAAATCCACAGCAAGGCCCTTTACATCTTCTTTGGCCTTTTCCAGCTCCGGCTCCAGAACCTTGGCAGGTCTGCATGTAATCGGCATTTCTCCCCTTGAATAGCCTTTGAGAGCTTTTTTCTGCAAATCAGGATTAATCGGAACAGGTGTCTTGCCGTACAAACCATAGCAAAGGTCTTTTACCTGGCCTGTAATCATCTTGTACCGCTCATTTTCGTCATCAAAAAGAACATTATTTACGGTCTGGGTGCCTATTATCTGACTGGTAGGCGTGACAAGAGGGACCTGGCCGAGCTCTTTCCTTACCCTTGGAAGCTCGGCATATATCTGATCTATCTTATCAAGAGCATCCATTTCCCGCAACTGGTTGACCAGGTTGGAAATCATGCCTCCCGGAGTCTGATGGAGAAGAACATTGGCGCTGATTATCGACACTCTTCTATCATTTAGCAGATGCCTGTACTTGGGAAGAATGTCCTTTTCGAGAATTTCATCGATCTCGGCTAGGAGTTTAATATCAAAACCGGTATCCCTGTTTGTTCCGAGAAGCGTTATAACAAGAGGTTCAATTGCAGGATGGGAGGTGCGGTATGCATAAGGAGACATACATGTGCCGACAATATCAACACCGGCCTCAATTGCCTTCAAATGGGTCATAGAGGCCATGCCCGAGGTAAAGTGGCTGTGAAGATGAACAGGGACAGAGACCGCCTCCTTCAATGCCTTGACAAGGGCATATGCATCATATGGAGCATGCATGCCCGCCATGTCCTTGATGCAAATACTGTCCGCCCCCATCTTTTCCAACTCTTTTGCCTTGCTTACATAATATTCAAGGTTATATACATCTCCGCCCATCCGCTGCTCAGTCATTGAATAACAGATACTCCCCTGAAAATGTTTTCCACACTTTTTAATAACAGGAACAACGGTCTCAAAGTTGCGGAAGTCATTTAATGCGTCAAATACCCTGAATATATCAATGCCGTTTGCAGCAGCTCTATCAACAAACGCTTTGGCAACATCATCGGCGTAATTTCTGTATCCCACCAGGTTCTGCCCCCTGAGAAGCATGGACATCGGAGTCTTTTTAAAATATCTTTTTAAGGTTCTGATCCTTTCCCATGGGTCCTCATT
>JADFVM010000043.1 GCA_015222555.1 Pseudomonadota bacterium | reverse complement strand
GGATCATATGATGTTGAATTTGATTACTTCGGCAAGAGTCATACAATAAACCTTAATATCCCTGAATTTGAAGGGACATTTTTCGACATGGGGACAATGACTTATGAAATTAAAAAATAGAGTAACTGCCGTCGTTTTTTTTAGCATTTTAACTTTTTGCACAGAGGCTCATTCTGCATGTACTGTAACGACAACGGCGGTCACTTTTCCTAATTACGATATATTTGCAACTGTCGATACAGATGGAGGTGGAACAATTTCAGTGAGTTGTGACGTGAAAACAGTTGTAACCCTTGCAATCGGCGTCAGCCTCCATTCAAGCAGTTTCAATCCAAGGCAGATGAAACATGCTTCATTATCTGATCTCCTTAACTATAATGTTTTCACAAAAGGCAATAGAGCAACTGTCTGGGGTGACGGTACTGGCGGCACAGGAACCATCAATATAAATGTGCCAAAGAATGTATCAAGAAATGTGAAGGTTTCAGGTAGAATTCCGGCATTGCAAAGCGTCGCTGCAGGGCTCTACAGCGATTCACTGATAGTAACATTTAGTCCATGATTGCAGAAAAATTATTATTTCGTAAATCAGCGTAAATCAGGTTGCCCAGCATTATAATTTCTTAAAAAAGAGCTGACTAAATGTTCTTTAATTCTGGGGACACAATGCTTAATTGCCCCCCAATAATCCCTTACCTTCTTTTTCCCTTTCGTCCCAAAAAATTACATATACAACACTTCCGCTAATCGGCGCTGCATACAGCAGGGAGAGAAGTCATGGGGGTGAGGCTTGTCTATTGACTCGGACCGAATTGAGCTTCTGGAAGAAAAAGTTGAAGCACTCTCATCCGAGCTGGATGAACTGAAAAAGTTGTTTGTCAGTTTTAAAGAGGAATTTGAATAAAAAAAGAAAAAAATAGCGTCAGTGACTATTTAAATCTGAGGTATAAGTTAAGGGGAGGCCGTCCCGTCTAGGGCTAAGCCCTTTTGCCTCTTAAGAGCGCCAATTATATTTAGATACTGTTAAACATAAACAACGTCCCCCTTTTCTTTCCCGACTCCATTCGAATCTCGCCCGTCCCCGTGAGGGGACATGCGGGGAGCATCACTTTTTAAAAGCCGCAGCAAAGGGGTTGTTGGAAAAGGCCGCCTTTGGCTCTGCTGGCTTTTTCGCGCGCCCCTCCTGTTTTTTCCCCTGCTGTACTTTCCCGGGGCTTTCCTTTTTGTCCGCCTTCGGTGCCTGGCTTTTTCCAGGGGCGCTTTTCATGGAAAGGGAAATGCGGTCTCTTTTCAGGTCCACTTCCATGACCGTTACCGTCACTTTCTGCTGCACCTTGACCACATCGGCGGGATTTTTGACAAAATTGTCCGACAGCTCGCTGATATGGACAAGGCCATCCTGATGAACACCGATATCGACGAAGGCGCCGAAGGCGGTAACGTTGGTGACGATGCCGGGAAGTTTCATCCCCTCCTGCAGATCTGCGGGCTTGTCGATGTCTTCGGCAAAGGCAAAGGCCTCAAAACTCTTTCTCGGGTCGCGACCCGGCTTGGCGAGTTCGGCCATGATGTCTTCCAGTGTGGGCCGTCCCACTTTATCGCTAATGTATTTTTCCAGGTCAATCTGCTTCCTCAGCCCTCCATCGCTCATCAGCTCTTTTACGGAACAGCCCAGATCCTTTGCCATGGCTTCCACAATGCTGTACGATTCGGGATGGACGGCGCTGGCATCGAGGGGGTTTTCGCCCCTGACCCTCAAAAAGCCGACGGCCTGCTCGAAGGCCTTCGGGCCGAGGCGGGGAACCTTCAGGAATGCCTGTCGCGATTTGAAGGGACCCACGTCGTTACGGTAGTCGATAATGTTCCGGGCCAGCTGGGGGCCAAGGCCGGCCACATAGGTCAGCAGCTGTTTACTTGCGCTGTTGACTTCCACGCCGACGGCGTTGACGGAGCTGATCACCACATCGTCGAGGCTTTTTTTCAGGGCGTTCTGATCGACATCATGCTGGTATTGGCCCACACCGATCGATTTCGGGTCGAGCTTGACAAGTTCGGCCAGCGGATCGATAAGCCGCCGCCCGATGGAGACCGTTCCACGCACCGTCAGATCGAGATCGGGAAATTCCTCCCGTGCCACTTCCGAGGCGGAATAGATGGAGGCGCCGCTTTCATTGACCATGACGATCTGTACACCCTGGGGGAGGGGAAGGGCGCGGACAAAGGCTTCTGTTTCGCGTCCCGCCGTCCCGTTGCCGATGGCGATGGCATCGATCTTGTGCTTTTCGCAGAGGGCGACGATCTTTTGCCCCGCCTCGCTTCTGTTTTTATCCGAATTGTGGGGATAAATCGTGTCGCTCACAAGCAGCTTCCCCTGGGAGTTCAGGCAGACCATCTTGCAACCTGTCCGGAAGCCGGGATCGATGGCGAGCACGTTTTTCTGCCCCAGCGGGGAGGCCAGCAGGAGTTCGCGCAGGTTATCCCTAAAGACCCGAATCGCCTCTTTGTCGGCTCTGGCTTTGGTCGCCAGCCGCACCTCCGTTTCGATAGAGTTGGCAAGCAGCCGTTTGTAGCTGTCTGCCACGGCCAGTTTCACTTCCTGTGAAGCGGCATTACTTGCCTTGACAAAGAGTTTTTCCAAAAGGCCAATCGCCTTTTCTTCATCGGGTATTAAACTTAAGGATAAAAAGAGTTCTTTTTCGCCGCGGCGCATGGCGAGCACCCGGTGCGACGGGGCGACGGCTAGGGGCTCGGACCAGTCGAAATAGTCGCGGAATTTGGCCCCCTCCTCATGGCGGCCATGAATGACGCGGGATGTAAATTTTCCTTCCTTAAAGAAGAGGTCTCGCATCTTCTGCCGGGCCTCCTGATTTTCATTGATGCATTCGGCCATAATATCCCGTGCCCCGGCCAGGGCTTCTTCGACGCTGTTGACCTCTTTTTCTGCATCCAGATAGGCCTTTGCCGTCTCTTCCACATCCATTTCGCCTTGTTCAAAGATCGCTTCCGCCAGCGGCTCCAGCCCCTTTTCCCGCGCAATAGTGGCCCGTGTTCTTCTTTTGGGACGATAGGGAAGGTAGATGTCTTCGAGCTCCGTCAGGGTGGCGGCCTCTTCGACTTTTTCCTTCAGCTCGCCCGTAAGCACCTCTTGATCTTCCAGCGATTTGAGGATTGCCTCACGTCGCTTCTCGATTTCCCGCAGCTGCTCCAGCCGGTCGCGGATGACGGTAATCTGTACCTCGTCCAGGCTGCCCGTGGCTTCCTTCCGGTATCTGGCGATAAAAGGAACCGTACCCCCTTCGTCAAAAAGGGCGATGGTGTTGATGACCTGGGATGGTTTGATCGATAATTCCCGGCTGATCGTGGCAATGTGTTTCTCGGACATGTGTGTTCTCCTGTTGTATTTTATGCCGAAAGTGATGACTTCTGCCGGGCTGGAATCAGGACCCGCAGTATAAGTTTTACGGCGTCAACCGTGCTTTGAGCTGCGCCATGTTAGCAGAGGCGGTAAAGTATATCAAGGTGATTGTCGGACCTTTCCGGCCCTATCCGCTTACCATAATTCTGAACTATTTAATTGCGTCATAGAAATCCCCGTCCTGTGGGCGGCGTCAGAGTTAATCGGCTATGCCGTAAAAGTTCTTCTTTTCTTTGGCGGCCAAAGAAGAAGAAGCAAAAGAAAGGCCGCCCAAAAACTTGGCCTTTGGCTTCCCTCGTTGCGCAGTTGCCTGAGGCGGTCACAAGAACTCGCTTCGCTCAGACAGCTTGTGCCCTTCTTCCTCAGTCAACGGCTTCACTCGGCTGCGTTTTAACGGGAAGGAAAGGCAAGCCCTTTTAGGGTAAGTCAAGTCCGTAGGATGGGTGAAATGAAATGTAACCCATCAATTTTGTGAGGTCATTGGTTTTGTGATGGGTTGTCACCCATCCTACCCGTACTGTTATCCCGCCTGAAAGCTTTTGTCCTTCCCTCGCAGCAGCCATAAGAAGGCTTTTGGTTTTCTCAGTGCCCTCTGTGGCCTCTGTGGCGGAGGGTTTTTTGAAATTTCTTAGTGTTCTTAGAGCCTTTGCGAGAGTTATTCCTTTGCACTTCTCTTTTAAGCATTCCCGCTGAAGAAAGGGGCATGATTTGATGTAAAGTAGGGTGGATCACGGCGTAAGATTCTTTTAATTTCAGGTTGCACTTTAAATTCTCTTTCCAGAAAATTTCGTACATCCTTCCTTTGCCATCCCCTGGGATGAACAAAATCCTTATAAAGAGAAAGATCGCCTGCATAAAAATTCTTTACCTCCAGGCTTGCTGCTTCAGGACTTGACACAGGAAGGTTAAATATAGCCAGGTTGAGAAAGGTAACGGTCTCATGGCGTTTAATTACAAAATCCAGCGTTCGACCTGCCTCTGTATAGGTCTCCCATGGTGTGCCGAAGAGAAGATACACATAGGTAGCAATGCCTGCCCTTTTAAGCGTTTCCAAAACCCTGGATGCCATGGCAAGGTCAATCCCCTTATTCATGGCATCAAGAACAGCCTGATCACCTGATTCCAGGCCTAATTTCAACAGCACACAACCCGATGCCTTTAATTGCCGACAAAAATCAAGATCCATAAGAAGAGCGCTGACCCGGGCAAAGCCATACCACTTAAGACCGGGAGGATGGGCGGCCAGTTTTTTTAAAAGGGCCGGGCTGATGGCATCATCGAGAAGGTGCAGCAATACGGGTCCCATCCTGTTTTTAAGGGTGCTGATTTCATGGACAACCACTTCCGGCAAAAGAGGAATATAGGGGCTGCCTTCTGATGTTTCCGGACAAAAGGAACACTTTTTCCAATAGCAGCCCGTCGCCGTGGCGTAGGGCAGGATAAGGCCCGGAGAAAAATATTGATCCAGGGGAAGATCGTCAAAATCGTGCCCTTGATATCCTTTAGACCTTGAAACACCAAGAAGCGTTAAAAGGAAGTCCTCGCCTGGCCCTGCCACCAGATGATCGACAAGCCCAAAAAAAGGGTTTTGCCAGTACACCTTTCTCAGCCAGGACGTGACAAGACCACCGCCCAGCACGACTGTAAGCCGGGGATAACGTTTTTTGATAAAACCGATCATGGCAAAGGTCGTCAAAGCCTGGCTTAGATAATTCAGGGAAAACCCGATCGCCGTCGGATTTTTTTCTTCGACTATGGATTCGATCCGCTTAGAAAAATAGGGATAGAAAATATTTGTTTGTGCCATGGTCGCCGACAAAATTAAATCGTCACTTTTAAGGGGAGAAAGCGTGCTGTCCTGATAGTTGGCAAAGCTGATATCGACACTCCTTAACCGGGAAACCAGCTGAAGAACTTTATTGGCATCGGTAAGCGCCCGCTCATACCTGGACTGATTTTGATAAAGTCGATCACTTCGAAGCGCGTCAATATTTGAGTTAACGTTTTTGCCGGCACGAGCACTCCATTTGTCAGTAGCTTCGACCTTTGAGTGAAGTAAAAAAAGCAGCCCTTCAAGGTTGGCATCAAGTAAAGTGCAGGAAAGATTATGCCCCCGTAATGCACCGGCAAGGCGGGCAATTCCGGCAGGCGGCTCACAGGCCTTGGCAAGGGGTGGGTGAATGAGAAGCACAGATAATTTTCCTATAAAAAATATAAAGGCTTAAAAAAACTTCATCATCTTTAAAGTTGATGAAACAGGAAAATAATGACAGAGATGCCCTTCTCTTGGAAAATAAAAAAAGCACCAGGGTATTTCAACCTTGCAGGTAAATAAATATGTCCCCTTTATTCGTGATATACTTTTACCACATATTGAGATATGAAAGCGGAAGATATCGATAAATTTAGCTGGATTTTTGAGGTTTTACCATTATGGAACTGATACAAAGGTGGCTCATAAATGATGGATCGCTGAGGTCGGACCAAGCTAACATATTGTTTTCTAAACATTATCCTCCAAAAAGTAGCTGTTTTTAGGGCTTAGAGCCCTCTTTTCGGGGGCAAAGTTGGGGCTTTAAATAATTTTTTATACTCTTCATATCCTTCCTTTTCCAGCTCTTTTTTTGGAATAAAACGAAGCGCCGCCGAGTTTATGCAGTAACGAAATCCCGTTGGTGGGGGACCGTCGGTAAAAAGATGCCCGAGATGAGAATTGGCATATCTGCTTCTCACTTCCGTTCTTTCCGTGAAAAAACTTCTATCTTTTTTTTCGATAATATTGCCAGATTCCAGGGGCCGCGTAAAACTGGGCCATCCCGTCCCTGAGCTGAACTTGTCGGTGGAACTGAAAAGCGGCTCACCGGAGACAATGTCTACATAGATACCCTCGCCTTTATGATCCCAGTATTCATTGTTGAATGGGCGTTCCGTCCCCTCTTTTTGTGTGACCTTATACTGAAGTGGTGTTAATTTTTTTCTAAGCTCCATCTTCGATGGTTTCATATATTTCCTCTGCTTAGCCTCCTTTTTGTTTATTGATTTGCCCCAAACCTTTTCAATGAACTGGTCCCTGCCCGAATTATATCGGTAATATTTATAGCGCAGCGGATTTTTTTTGTAGTAATCCTGATGATTCGCTTCAGCGGGATAGAAGGTACCCGTCTTAATGATTTCCGTGATAACGGGCTTGTTAAACCGACCCGATCTGTTTAATTCTTCCTTTGATTTTTCAGCCAGTTCTTTCTGCTCTTCGTTATGATAAAAAATGGCTGACCTGTATTGCGGCCCTCTGTCTACAAACTGACCACCGCTGTCTGTAGGATCGATATGCTTCCAGAAAGCATCAAGGATCTGAGAATAGGTGACCATTGACGGATCGTATTTTACACGAACCGCTTCGACATGCCCCGTTCCCCCTCTGGAAACTTCTTTGTATGAGGGATCTTTTTTATGTCCATTTGTATAGCCGGAGACAGCTTCCAAAACACCATCCAGTTTTTCCAGGTCAGACTCGGTACACCAGAAGCATCCCCCGGCAAATGTTGCTTCTGAAACGGCCATGGTCATGGTCTTGTCATTGTGCATTGTGTCGCTTTTGCTTTTGACGTTCATCGATTGGGCATCATTAAAATAAAAGGAAATTGCAGATAAGACAATTGCAACGATGGCTATTTTTTTCATGACGGCTCCTTCATGTTAGTTCTGTTTTAATGGAGCCGGGAAACCCGCGCCGGCATTTCCCGACTTTTTATAGATTATTGATGGACCGGTCGAATTGTGATCTTTGCCACAGGATTCCGCCAGTCATGCATGGCAGGCGTAAGATCACCCATACCATGAATACCGGCATGGACATGGACATACCCTTCGGCCCCGTTTGTCGTGCGGGCATGATTTCCGCAGGGAGGACCGGGGATGTGGTCACAGGACTCTGTATTTGCTTCACTGCCTGCGTCATAGGCCGGTGAGGTGACGCTCTTTATGCCGTGACGTGGTGCCTTGACTTTATTGAGCCCAAAAAAAGCATCATTTGTCGATGCCAGCATGCCGGCGGCAGAAAGATAGCGGAAGTTGCCCTTTGTGGAAATTTCTACTGTCACTGAAGCCCCGGGCATAATGGGGCCGCCTGCCTGGGCGTACTCAAAGACGTCGTCCACCGTTCCGAGATAAGCAAGCAGTGAAGTTGCATCTCCGTCCTCAGCCAATGGTTCAAACTCGGGGATAACTGTCGATCCGGGGGTAAATAAATTGAAATTACCGTTATGGCTGATCAGGACAGGGGGTGTGATTATCTGGCCCCTCGTCACATTTGTAATTGTAACCTCATACTGCCTTCCCTCATCGGCAAAGGAGACTCCCGTTGTCAGGATTCCGATTAAAATGATTAGCGACAGTGTAAAGTAATTATTTAAGCGTTTCATTGTTTCCTCCTTCTTCATTTAACTGCTTTTGGTTTTTCAAACTGACGTCCGTCTAACATCCCTTTGCTAATCTTTCATCATCTCGCTCACCCCCCCCTGAATTAGAATATCTTTACCTTTAAGTTAATTTATACCGCTCAAATTTCACAAAAGTGTCACGAAAGGTTTCTTTTTTTATAACAAGGTGAAAAAGAGCAAAATAGTGGGAAAGCCAAAGACTGCGGGGCAATCATGGCGAGGGGAAAGATGTTATGGAGGACTGATGGGAGAGAGACGGCTTTTTCTAGGTATCACGCTTGTAAAGCGGCAGAGGAAAAGTAAAGGTCGTTCCGGAATTTAATTCGCTTTGCACCTCAATGTGACTGCCGTGCAGTTCAACGATACGCCGGGTGATGGCCAGACCGAGGCCTGTACTGTCGGGGTCTTTAGGGCCTACTTTCTTAGCAGTATAGAAGCGGTCAAATATGAAGGGGATATCCGCTTCAGCGATGCCGCAGCCTGTGTCGGACACCTGTACAGTGATCTTCGATTCACCGGGGAGTAGAATTAAGCTGATTGTCCCCCCCACTTTTGTATGGCGAATGGCATTTTCGAGAAGGTTTTGGATTGCCCGTTCAATGAGACCGATGTCAGCATAGACAAAGGGTAAATCCTTCTGAAATTTTGTTTCAAGGTTGACCTGCTTCTTGTCTGCCATAAGTTTGAATTTCTGGGTAATGTCCTGGACCAGCTCACCGGGATGAAAGGGTTCACAATTGATTTGAATCTCCCGGGAGTCGAGCTTTGCCAGGTCGAAGAGCTCGGAAACCAGCTTTCCCAGGCGCTTCGAATGCTTTAATGCCGTGTTCAGATATTCCTGATGCTCTTTCGAGAGTGACTCTCCTCCTTTTAGCAGGACCGTTTCCAGATATCCCTGAAGCGTGGCCAGCGGGGTACGCAAATCGTGAGAGACATTGGAGACCAGTTCACGGCGGAGCGTATCGGTCTGTCTGATCTTGTTCACCTGGTCGTTAATCCGAAGGGACATTTCTTCAAAGATGACGCTTAGCCGGTCAATTTCATCATCTGAAACCCTGGATGACAGGGGTGAAAAGGAAAAGGGCTCCCGAAAATCACTCTCTTTAAAGGTCTCCATTGCGGTGGCAAGCCTGCCAAGCCTTCTGGTGAGCCGCCTGAATATGTAGAGGCCCGTGATGAAAATAATGAACAGCCCTGCTATTGTCCCCCATGTGCTCAAACGCAGCACGTAGTTCTTCTGAAGCATGTGGGCGACGGTGTCGTACTTTTCACTCCCCAGGATCACATAGAGATAACCCTCAACAGGTCCCTTTAAAGGAATGGGTGACACGGAGAAGACTTTCTGTCCCTTTGAATCACGGGGATCGTCGCCGAGGAGAGGCAAGGCATGAGCCGGATCGAGGAACTGGCTGATCGGTGTCAGGGAAACCTCTTTCCTTTTCACCTTCCCTTCAGGCGCCGAATAGGCCAGGATCTTTCCCTTCGGATCGAGAAGATAAACTTCGATATTATGGTTTATCTTCATCAGCATATCGAAGCTTTCCTTCAATGCCGGTTTATTGACTTTACCTTCCTGAATAAAGAATTTTTGTGATACCAGATAGGCCGCCAGATCATGGTTAAGCCGCTGGGCGCCCTCTTGAATATATAGACGTGTCGTAAAGAGCGTAAGCAATAGGTAAAGAAGGCCGACAATGAAAAAAAGAGCCGATAAGATGAGCACTATTTTCCCGTACAGCGTTTTAATCACCCGGTTATACCTCCGACAGCTCATCGCTGAATTTATATCCCACGCCCCAGACGGTGAGAATATAGCGGGGCTGCGTGGGGTCACTCTCAATCTTTGCTCTTAGTCGATTGATGTGAGAGTTCACCGTATGTTCATAACTTTCAAACCCCGTCCCCCAAACCGCATCCAGCAGTTGAGACCGTGTATAGACCCGCCCGGGATTTTGTGCAAATTTGTATAAGAGGTCGAACTCTTTTGCCGTCAGGTTAACGGGCTTTTCATTTTGCGTGACTTTGCGTTTTTCGGCATCAATGAGAAGGTCGGCAATGGCAATTTTTTTCTCTTTATCTGAGACGGTCTGCGATTGAAGGGCTTCTATCCGCCGGAACAGGGCTTTTACACGTGCCAACAGCTCTTTGATGCTAAAAGGCTTGGTCAGGTAGTCATCTGCCCCCATCTCAAGGCCTAAAACACGGTCCAGCTCCGAAGATCTGCAGGTCAGCATCAGAATAGGCGTATAGGACGTTTGTGAGCGGACCTGCCTGCAGATTTCCAGGCCATCGACACCGGGCAGCATCAAATCAAGAATCAGAAGGTCATAGTTCTTCGATTTCGCCTTTTCCAGCCCCGACCTGCCTTCAAAGGCCAGCTCAACATCGTAGCCCATGTCCTGAAGATTAATCTTTAACAGGTTAATAATTTCTTTGTCATCTTCAACAATCAAAATCTTGTGAGACATAGCGGCGTCTCCTTTGTCGTTCATGTCATGTTACATTGATACCACATAATTATCACAAAAGTATCACAGATATTTAATCTATATGTAATATTTTCTAATAGTCTATATATAACGTTGTTAATTTCATTTCAAAAAAAGTGTTTGAAAATAAGGGGGATGTGGGATAGAGTTCCTAAGTGTTCCCCCTTTGCAAAGGGGGATGTCGAAGACAGGGGGATTTAATGGGATATGATTTTAAAAAAGCAATGGGAAGAATTTGAAAGCCCGCAAGGGAGAAATAGTTCGAAGACTTGATTTAGTGAAGGCACTTACACACCTCAAGGGGGTCTTGTGCCCTGCGGGTATACTGAAAATAGTCCGGCTAGTCCGGGTTTTGAGAGGGATTAGCACTTTAAACGGTCGATGTGCCTCATTACCATAATTATGGAAAAAGGAGAATGTACGTGGCCGAGATATTAATAAAACCAATTAAGACAAAAACTCATAATGGAACTGATGCGGAAATAACAGGAATAGATTTAACAAGCACTGATTGCATCGTGGGAACTGCAAGCGTAAACCACGGATCTCCAGATAAAAGTTGGAATATTCATGGCATTTGTAGGGATAATCCTGATGATTTGAATCTAAATCTAAATTCAAATGAGATTGCAGACTTGATGGAAACAATTAAAAAACTACAAGGTTAATTAATTGTAAAATAGGGTCAGCTATTTAACGAAACTTCAAACGCCCGAAACAGCAAACCGCTGGGACGGGCTTTATTGCTTTAGGCGGGGGCGTAACGCGAAAACAGCTGTCTCTATTTTCGGTACTATTTTCTCCGAATTACACGAGAACTGTCTCAAGTCAAGGGCTTACCCCTTTCACTCCCTTCTCTTGGAAGGAAAAAGAAGCTCCAGGGTATTTCAACCTTGCAGGTAAATAAATATGTCTCCTTTATTCGTGATATACTTTTACCACATATTGAGATATGAAAGTGGAAGATATCGATAAATTCAGATAGATTTTTGAGGTTTTACCATTATGGAACTGATACAAGGGTGGCTCATAAATGTGGGGTTGGGAACAACGGTGGCTGAGATTGCTGCAATAGGAATTGCCCTCACCCTGGTTATTCTATTGAGCATTATATCGGACCTGATTGCCAAGCGCATGCTCCTTGCAGGAATCGGCTATATCATATCCCGCACAGGCGCAAAATGGGACGACATTCTCCTCGAGAGAAAGGTCTTTAACAAACTTGCTCACCTTGCTCCCGCCATGGTCATATACCTTGCAACCCCTCTTATTCTCAAGGACTATACAGGTGCAGCTACAACGATTATGAGCGGGGTCATGATCTACATAATCGTCATGGGAATGCTCGTTCTGGATGCACTCCTTAATGCCATTCTGGATATATACCAAAACTTCGAGGTCTCAAAAGAAGTTCCCATTAAAGGCTTTGTCCAGGTCTTAAAGATCGTTGTCTATTTTCTTGCTGGCATACTCATCATCGCCAGAATATTAGACAAGTCCCCGCTCTACCTCTTAAGCGGCCTCGGTGCGCTTACAGCAGTGCTGATGCTCGTCTTTAAAGATGTCATCCTGGGCTTTGTCGCCGGGATACAGCTAAATGCCAACAAGATGATCGCCAACGGCGACTGGATAGAAATGCCTCAGTACGGTGCAGACGGAGACGTCCTTGAGGTGGCCCTTACAACGGTGAAGGTACAGAACTGGGACAAGACAATAACCACCATCCCCACTTACGCACTGATAAGCGGCTCCTTTAAAAACTGGCGAGGCATGAGTGAGTCGGGCGGGCGGCGTATAAAGCGTGCCGTCAATATAGACATGAGTACGGTGAAATTCTGCACAGATGAGATGCTTAAACGCTTTTCATCTATCCAGTATATATCAGGCTACATAGATAGAAAGACGAAGGAGATAGCTGAAGATAACAGGGCAAAAAATATCGATGAATCAGACCCCGCCAACGGCAGAAGGCTTACCAATATCGGCACCTTCCGCGCCTACGCCATCGAATACCTTAAACACCACCCCATGATAAACCAGGATATGACCTTCATCGTGCGCCAGCTGGCCCCGACTCAGCACGGCCTCCCCCTGGAGATATACATCTTCTGTAAAGACAAGGTCTGGGCCAATTATGAGGCCATCCAGTCGGACATTTTCGACCATATACTTGCCGTCATACCTGAATTTGATCTTAAGGTTTTCCAGAACCCGACGGGCAATGACTTTAAAAGACTTTAATAGGGGGAGTAATAAAGGGGGAAAGTCAATAGACAAGCCTGCCTCCTGATAACTAAAAAAACCTTTTAAAGTAATAGATTATGTTGTAGGTTGTTGACATTCAAAGGGGAATCGTGGGGGAAGGTCGTGAAGGGAATTTGAAAGCCCGAACCGGCAAAATGCTGGAACGGGCTTTTTTGTTTCTACCTAAATCCTGCCACTTGCAGGATTTAGGTATTACTAATGAATGCAAATAGTCTTTTAAGTTTGGATTTAGCTTGAAATTGAGACAAATGTCGGTATATAATGGACATATGTCCCTGACGATAGCAATACAAACAGAAAAAAGGAGCCAAAGATAATCTATGGGTAAACCAAAAAGAGATGCTGATAGTGTAATTCGAACTAGTAGGCCTGTAGCTAAAGCAAAAAGAGACAAACGTGCGGCAGGGGCATTAGTACCCGGTCGTGCCAAGGCTGGGCTGTTTGGAATCTCAGAAGTGCTTGGCGGTGAAAAAGTTCTTCACAAAAGAATAGAAAATCGCCTGGACTTAATTGAGGTAGCCAGTAAAGGCCTAACAAAACTTGCTTTTCTTAATCTTGCAAAATTTCTACAGTTTTCAACAAAGCAGTTGGCGGATGTACTGCCAATTACAGACCGCACAATTCAAAGGTACGGCGAGAAAGCACATTTTAGCCCTGTTGTGTCTGATCATATTTTACAAATTGCTGAAGTAAGTGCCAAGGGAACAGAGGTTTTTAAAGATAAGGGCAAGTTCATTCTTTGGATGAGTCACCCCTGCGTTTCCTTTGCCAATAAAACGCCAAAGAGCCTATTAAAATCTAAATTCGGAGTAGATATGATTCTCGATGAATTAGGTAGAATAGAACATGGTGTTTTTTCTTAGTGAAGGTATTCAGAATTGCTAATGATAATTACATTCATGATCTGACAGGCATTGGTGCAAGAATTTATGGAGGCAGATGGAATCTAAAAGGAACAAGTGTTATTTATACTGCCGAAAGCAGAGCCTTAGCAAGTGTTGAGTTGCTTGTCCATTTGCTTTTATCAATAATCCCCAGTGATCTTAAGATAGCATGCATTGAAATTCCTGATAAAATTACTCCTCAAATAGTTGACGTGCCTGATTTGCCTGACAATTGGCGAGATTATCCACCTCCAAGTCAATTGGCTGTAATCGGAACTAATTGGGTAATAGAAACTGCTTCCTTACTTCTGCGTGTGCCATCAGCCGTAGTTGAAGATGAATACAATATTCTTATTAATCCACTTCATCCTGACTTTAAATCAATTAAGATTATAGATACAAAAAAGTACTCTTTTGATGATCGTTTGTTACGGTAAGTCAAACCACAAGGGATAAAAGCTTCCAATCATTTCTTACGAATATTTTTTCAAAAATAAGAATAAATTCTTTGTACATGTTGACACTATTAAACATGGTAGGTTGCTATTCCTTACCAAAACATGAATGAGGGAGGTTGATCATGACAAAAGATGAACTCGTAGAAAAAATTGCCGGTGAAGCTGGCATATCGAAGAGTGAAGGGCAGGCCGTTCTGAAGGCTTTT
>JADFVM010000314.1 GCA_015222555.1 Pseudomonadota bacterium | reverse complement strand
CGCCTCAGAAGCCATACTGTTCTGGTCGGCATCGTCAACCCTTATGTAGATAGTGTCACCCGGATATATCTCCGTTACATCTCCATTTCCAGCCAGGTCTGCGACGAACTTAACACTCCCCGTTGTGGGTTGAGGTCCTGTGGGCAGCACGCTTTCACTGAGGCCGGAATAGAGATCCGATGCTGCAACGAGATCAGACGCCAGTGTCTGGGCACTGTTTGAACTTCCTATAAAATACCTGATGGCCGTCGAATCGGTAATGCCGGTGGCTGCCTTAAAGTCTGCATAATTGAGGCGAAAATCGAGAAAGTAATCGGTATCCCCGTTAAATGTAGAATCAGCTGTTACAACCCTGTAGTTTCCGTTCAGTACGGCTGCTTCCGGCCAGGTCGGTGTTGCAATGACCTCGGCTTTGTCTGAGGGATCACCTACGCCTGTTTTAACTGTATTCTCAGCAAGGTAGAGCTCTTCCGAAATTCCATCGAGCATGATCATCCATTCGTAGTCGTCTGCGTTCTGGTCCGTATCGATGATAAAGCCCCAACCGAAGGGGTCCAGCTGTGTCCGCGGGTTGTTCAGAGGATCATCATCAAGACGTATTCGGTAGTTGATGTAAGTACCATCGTTAGATATGTATGCAGCCGGATAAGGTGTTGTTACGTCTCCCACAATGTCCCTGGACCCCGCGGCGTCGTTAAGCGTATCATCAACGGGGTCAGCTCCTCTGTAAACAGGAATCCAGTCTGCGTCAGCCGGCCAGGCCAGGGCCATTGAAGGCGCCAGGAAGAATGACAGAGCCAGTAAGAGGGCGAGTACACTATTTTTAAAGCAGATTTTCATTGTTTTTTTGCCTCTTTTTTTGGATTGACTGCATTATCAAGGCCTAGAATGATTAGTGCCGACTTTTCTTTATAAATTGGGCATTGGGTAAAGTTTCGTCCGCAGTAATAGATAGCATCATCAGTTCTCAGGCTGTTCATATCTTTGCAGTAGCATTCTCTGAAAGATTTTTTTATAAAAGGGCACTTTCCCCTTGCTTCTGGAGACTTCTTAATTTCCCTGGTCAATAACTTTTCTAACTTTTTCATGGCATACCTGTCCCTATGATATATACAACCATATATATGTAAAACAATATTTATGCCAAAAACAGAGCTAAAATGAAAGAAAACAAGCTTTAAAATTCAACACAATAGATGACTTTTATAGCGGATGGACCTGTCCGGATTGTTAAGGAAGGACGTTTTGCAACAAAATGTCGCACTACAATCTGTTGCACTTGTGAAAAGTATGCGTTAAATAAGGAAAAAGCTGGGAGCCTGTCGGACTTAGGGAATCGTAACGAGCTGAGTGGTAGAGTGAATGCAAATTTTCATATTTTTGAAGCGCACCCCGAGGGCACTTCCTTCGGGCGCATAGTGGACCTATGTAACGAAAAAATGGGGAGATTTGCGACGCTATCCCAGCAGCGCAGTAGATTCTTCCTAAGTCCGACAGGCTCCTGGGAAAGATTAGAGGTTTTAAGGCTTTCTATGTAAGGCCATATTTCTGCATTTTTCGATAGAGGGTACTTCTGTCCATTTTTAAGGTTTTTGCCGTCTCTGTCTTGTTCCATCTTGCTTGTTTCAGTGCATTTAGTATTCTATCAACTTCCTTTTCACTGTCGGAGGGAATGGAAATCTCTTTTTTATCTTTATCACTTAGAAACTGTTTCGGCAGATCATCCATTGTTATTACTGGGCCACTACTGAGTATGGCTGCATGTTCCAGGAAATGTTCCAGTTCTCTTACGTTACCGGGCCAGCTGTATTCCATGAAAGCCTTGATTACATCTGACGAAACACCCTTCATTGTTTTTTGAAACTTTTTGCTGAAATTTTCAACAAAATGGGTGGTGAGAAGGTTAATATCGGTCATCCTCTCTCTTAAAGGCGGCATAGTCAGCTCAATAACGTTAAGCCGGTAATAAAGATCTTCCCTGAACAGACCTTCTTCAACTTTTTTTCGAAGCTCTTTATTGGTTGATGCAATGACTCTCGTGTCTATGGGGATGGTTTCCTTTCCACCTACCCGTTGTATCTCCGACTGCTCCAGGACTCTTAGCAGTTTTACCTGGAGAGCAAGGGGCATGTCACCGATTTCATCGAGAACGATGGTCCCGCCAGAAGCAAGCTCGAACTTTCCACGCTGGAGCGATATGGCTCCTGTAAAGGCCCCTTTTTCATGGCCAAAAAGCTCGCTTTCTATCAAATTTTCGGGAATTGCGGCACAATTGATGAATATGAGAGGTTTTCCGCTCCTTTTGGGGTTACCATAGTGAAGGGCCTGGGCAACCAGCTCTTTACCGGTGCCGCTTTCACCAATGATAAGGACCGTTGAGTCGACCCTGGAGATGTTTTCAATGAGATCATAGAGTTCCTGCATTTTCTCGCTTGTGCCAATAATATTTTTAAAACTTTTTCTATCATTAAGGCTGCGTTCCAATTCGGCAACGCGCGTCTCATCGGCAACAACCATAATAGCTCCTGCAAACTCTCCTTTTTTATAAATAAGCGGTGAAGTGGTTATTGTGACGAGTTGGTTTTGCCTGTCGTTACGGTAGCATTCAATTCGATGTATTTCTCCCGGTTTTTTTGTTGAGACAGCTGTTTTTAGAATTTCAGAACAACTGCCGCTACAGGGACGTGAAAGCATGTCGTATCTCTTTCCTATTTCCTTGCGTGTAAGCCCGCAGATTGACTCGGCTGCATTGTTGAGTTCAATTATTTTAAGATCAGTGTCTACCGTTATGATCGCCTCGTTGACGCTTTTATAGATCGCTTCCAGGTTTGATTTGTATTTATCCTCTTTCTCTTTCGACTCTTTGTACTTTATGGCGATACGGACCGCATTTAAAAGCATTTCCTGGTCTACAGGCTTGGAAAGATAGTTAAAGGCGCCTAACCTGACCGCTTCCGTTGCCGTCTCTACATCGGGGTAGCCTGTCAGTACGATAACAGGGCAGGCAAGTTCCATCTCCTTGATTTTTTGAAGTAAATCTATACCCGTCTTCCCGCCCAGTATTATGTCGGTAATGACAAGGTCAAAAGCCGGTTTTTCCAGCTTCCCGAGGGCATCATCATAGTTTTCAGCCGTTGTAACGGCGTATCCCCCCTCTTCGAGAAACTCGCTGAAGGTATAGCGGAGTATTTTTTCATCATCTACCACCAGAACGGATTTCATTGCATCTCCTCCCTTGTTGGAAGTTCGACTATCACCTTTGTAAACTTGTCTTCCTTGCTTTCAATAGTCAGTTTTCCCCCATGGTCATCGATGATGCCGTGACTGATGCTGAGGCCGAGGCCGGTCCCCTCTTTGGGAGGTTTGGTTGTAAAGAAAGGATTTATCACCCTGTTAATTATCTTTTTGCTTATACCCGGGCCGCTGTCATGAAAGACGGTTCTCAGGTAAAGCTTTTTATCCCTCATAAGGGTTTGTGCCTTTATTTCCAGGACCTTGTTTTTATCATCACGGGGGTACTTCTCATTTAGAGCGTACCTGGCATTGTTGATGAGGTTCAGGAAAACCTGCTCGATCTGCTGGTCGTTGGCTGTCACCAGTGGGAGATCGGGAGGAAAATCAATGTTGAGGGTGATACCGTCTTTTCGAAGATGAGCTTCCGTCAGGGCCAGTGATTCCCATAAAACCGTTTCAAGACTTACGGCCTCTACCTTGTCTCCCCGGTTTCTGGCAAAGGAGAGCAGGGCCTTTACGATCTTTGCCACCCGTTTCCCTTCCTTGATGATCATGGATGCCAGCTCTTCGACCTTTTCCGTTTGCCCGAGCTTTTTTTCTATGAGTTGACCGCAGTTGATAATACCGTTGATGGGATTATTGATTTCATGGGCCACACCGGCCGAGAGTTCACCGATTGAGGCCAGGTGACCCGCCTTCATCGCCTCGGCCTGGAGGCTTGCCTTTTCAGTCACATCGATTATAAGCTCGAGTACGTTACTCACTTTTCCTTTTTCATCAATAATGGGAAAGGCGCGGATGTTAAGCATCATTCCATCTTCCGTGGAAACTTCATCACTCTCTTCCTTCCCGCTTTTAAAACATTTTTTTACGGGCCAGTCGTCACTATCTTCATAGATTTTTTCAACAATAGCGCTGTACTCGCCTCTTGCCTGTTTTTGCTTTAAACCGAATATCTTTGCCTTTCCATGGTTGGACCATAAAATGTTAAGGTCAGGCCCGAAAAGGATGAGCGAATCGGGAATCGCTTCAAGAAGGGCACTGAATTGCTGGAAGAGGGTGTGGTATTCATTTTCGCTTAGCCTGAGTGATTCTTCCACTTTTTTGCGTTCCCTGATTTCCTCTCTCAGCAAGGTATTGGTTCCGGAAAGCTCTTCCGTCCTCTCTTTTACCCTTTGTTCGAGCTTGTCATGGGCATCCTTCAGCTCCTGCTTTGCCTTTGTCCTTCCAGTAATATCTTCACAGGTTGTAATAACGGCAATCGGTTCGCCACTGTCGTTAATGACAACATCGGAAAGGAGCTGAACCGGAAAGGTTGTGCCGTCCTTTCTTACGTTAGAAGTTTCTCTCCTGAAGCTGTCTATTTTTTTAAGTTTTTTTCTTTCCATCGGTTTCCAGAGTTTCTCCGGTGCAAATATCCTTGCGTCCTTTCCGATAAGCTCTTCGGGGCTGTAGTTGTGCATCTTTGCCTCGGCCGGATTGCAGTAGATGATTTTTCCTTCAGGGTTCGCAATGGTCAGGCCTATCTGCATGTCGTGAATGGCCTTTTCAAAGTTTCTCAGTTTTTCATTAGTCTCTTTTAGCTCTGTTGTAAGGTCTAATAGCTCACTCTCTTTATCTTGTCTTTTGTCAATTTCCGATTTAAGGCTAAGGGCGGATCTTACTCTGACGAGAAGCTCAACAGGATTGACTGGTTTTTGAATATAGTCGTTGACGCCTGTTTCAAAGGCAAGTTTCAGCATTTCCATGTCCTTTATGGCCGTAACCATAATGACGGGGACATGGTGGAAACGCTCGTTTTCCTTTATTTTGCGGCATGCTTCAATGCCCCCCATACCGGGCATGACCATGTCCATCAATATGAGGTCTATCTTTTTTTCCTTACTTGCATCCCTTGGCCTAGAAAGTATTTCTAATGCCTCTTCACCTGACTTAGCAGTTAATATTTGAGAATACCCTGAAGTTTTCAGGATATCTCCCGTTATTTCTCTGATACTTGCCGAATCGTCAACGATTAGTATTTGCATGGATAGGATATGAAAATTAATTATTTTTCAGAATAGTTGCAGGTTATCACAAGATATTTAATAATGCAAAGGGGAGGCCATAAGAAGTAAAAAGGCAACCGATTGTGCTATGCGCTTAAAAGATCATAGAAATCCCCGCTCTCTGGAGGAGTTAGAGAAAAGAAGACTTTGCCTAAATAAAAGTGATGAAAAACATCATCTCAACATTACCAAAGAAAACTATTTTGTCAAATACGTAGATTAGCGACAATTTCAGAAAGTCTGGACAACACTTCCCAATCTCTTTCCCCATCCCACCCATTTTACGGCAGCATCTAAATTTTTATCTCCCCTTGAATTTGTCTCATTCCATGTTATGATTAACTAAAGGGGTTTATACCTGTCAAATAAGGCGACAGCCAGATAAACCAATCTAATTTATGGAGGGGTTAGTGATGGATGAAAAGCTGAAAGAAAATATTAAGAATCAGAGTACCTGGGTAAGGGGGCTCTATATGATCCTCTTTGCCGTGATTTACAGCATCGCTAAAATTGTAGTTATTGCTATTACTGTATTCCAGTTTGCCATGATGCTTTTTACAGGGAATTGCAACGAGCGCCTCCTTAAGTTAGGGCAGAACGTAAGTACATTCATCTACCAGACGATGATGTTTTTAATGTTCAACAGTGAGGAAAAGCCTTATCCCTTTGCCCCCTGGCCTGAAGGACCACCTCAAGCTGAAAAGAGCGAAGCTCCCGGGGAGGGGGAAAAACCGGCAAAAAGAAGCCGAAAAGCCGGCACAACGACGAAAAAAACAACAAAACCTGAAGCGGCCCAAAAGACTGAAGAAGAAAAGGAAACCTAGTGTCGTGTCAACCGTAAAATAACGGTCTCAGAGCCATTCATGCAGTCCAAGGCAAGGCAAAGTATTCTCCTAATGAAGATTCTATCTTATTTTTCACCTGCAGAGCAGGACTTTACACCAGCCATCTTAAGAAATGTCATCATGGGACACCAATTGGTAAATCCTGACTGAAAAAGGTTCAGGCCCACAAAGGCTGTAAACCAGAGCCAGTAAGGAGAATGTATCTGCGCCAAACCGAGGCTCAAAAGGACAAATGTTCCAGCAATTAATCTTAATAATCTTTCTACGTTCATAATATTCTCCAAGACATAAAGTTACTTTTTTCTAATCAATAGGCACCATCACCTCGATAATGCCTCTCAGGTCTCCCACCTGAAAACCAAAGGCCTTATCTTCCGGATACCCCTTTTTAATGAATTCAGGTCGATTGCTTTTTTTACCGTGGCATTTAAGACAGGCAGTCTCAATAAATATGGGGCGAATATAGGAGTAATATTTTCTTCCGTCCCTGATCTTCTCGTTAATAATTTCGGATACATCCCTGTTGTTATCAAAGTATTCATGCATCTTGGCTTCTTCCGGCGTTGCCGCATGTTTGGGATTCCTGTTTTTAATGGCGGCATGCTTAATTTTAACACCTTCTGTTTTAACTATCTCCATTGCTCTTTTTTTGACAGCACCACATGTTTTCTTAAAGATTTCCGGTGATATCTCAAGATCGGAATTAAGCAATTGTGCCGCCCGATGACTTCTCAAATCTGTTATTTCATCGGCAATCCTTTTCGCCTTTATCGCCTTCACGTCTAAATGTAGCTCCGCACTTGAAACTGCGACAGATGAAATCAACGTAAATAAAATTAACATAAGAATCCTGCTTTTCATACCGCCTCCTTTTACACCTCTACCATTATTATGTTATTGATATTTATAATTCCTTTACTGTTTCGGATCAATAAGGCCTATCGCCTTTACTACCAAGGGATTATCAACCCTGTAGATGGTCTTGTTTCCCTCTCTCGTAGAAGTCACAACCCCTTTGTTCTTCAGCAATGACAGGTGTTGGGAAATAAGGGGTTGTGGCAGATCCATGCATTCCCAGATATCCTTAACACAACACTCATTCATAAGAAGACCGAAAACAATTTTCAGCCTTACCGGATGGCCGATTGCTTTAAATATATCTGCTTCTTTTGAAAAGTCTGTTCCCTTGATCTGTTTTTTATCCATTGTATCCAACCCTCAATCTGAATATTCAATTATGCGAATATTCAGATACTAGAATACATATCTATCTAAGAGATGTCAAGGGGAAATTTGGGTCTTTTCTTCAGGCTTCCCCATGTTAAAAAACAAAATCAAAGCTATGTTACATATCGATGAATTTGCAACACATTTTGCCATTTTAATAAAATTGTGCCCCGCATTAATGTTATAATGTCCCAATGAAAACAACACGTGACATCACCGACTGGCTTCCCACTAGCAGGAAGGAAGCAGAAAAGAGAGGATGGGATGACTTTGACGTCATTCTCATCTCCGGTGACGCCTATGTTGACCATCCTTCCTTTGGCCATGCCGCTATCGGGCGAACCATTGAAGCGGCCGGACTGAGAGTCGGCATTGTCCCGCAACCGAACTGGCGTGACGACCTGAGGGATTTTAAAAAGCTGGGCAAGCCCAGACTCTTTTTCGGTGTTACGGCAGGCTGCATGGACTCTATGGTTAACCACTACACCGCCAACAAACGTCTCCGGTCAACAGACGCCTATACACCGGGCGGCGAGGCGGGGTTCCGGCCCGACTATGCCACCATTGTTTACTCGCGGATTCTAAAAGAACTCTTTCCCGATGTTCCCGTTGTTATCGGCGGCATTGAAGCTTCGCTGCGCCGCCTTACCCACTATGATTACTGGTCTGACAGCCTCAAGCCATCCATTCTGGTTGAAAGCGGCGCAGACCTGCTTATTTACGGTATGGGGGAGCAGCCATTAAAAGAGATCCTCAAACTGCTCAAAAAGAGTGTCCCCTTCTCTTCACTCAAAACAGTGCCCCAAACGGCAAGTATACTCTCAGAGGATGATACACTGCCTAAGCAGAAGCACTGGGAGACCCGAGAACTGGCCTCTCACGACGTCTGCTTAAAAGACAAAAAACGCTATGCAGAAAACTTCAAGGTCATTGAAAAAGAATCAAACAAGGTTTATGCCAGGCGTCTCATTCAACAGGTGGGCAACAAAAGGGTTGTCATCAATCCGCAATTTAAGACCATGACAGAAAAAGAGGTCGATTCTGTTTTCGATCTGCCCTACACGCGCCTGCCCCACCCAAAACACAACAAACGGGGCACCATTCCCGCCCATGAAATGATAAAGTTTTCCGTTAATATGCACCGCGGCTGTTTTGGCGGCTGCAGTTTCTGCACAATCTCTGCCCATCAGGGAAAAATGATCGCCAGCCGATCCAAGGGTTCCATAATGAAAGAGGTGGAGGCCATTACGACCATGCCGGGCTTCAAGGGATATATCAGCGATCTGGGCGGCCCATCAGCCAACATGTTTGGTATGAAGGGGATAGAACAGTCTATCTGCGACAACTGCGCTCAGCCCTCATGCATCTACCCTGAAAAATGCTTCAACCTCGACACCAGCCATAAAGCGATGACCGAGATCTACAGAGAGGTCGACTCCCACTCGAAGATCAAAAAGGCCTTTGTTTCCAGTGGAATACGGTATGATCTCTTCATGGGCGAATCGAAGGAAAATGACCGGAAGAAGGGCTACAGCGAATACGTACAAGAACTGGTCACTCACCATGTGTCGGGACGGTTGAAGGTCGCCCCCGAACATTCGTCAGATAAAGTGCTTAAAATCATGCGAAAACCACCCTTTTCACTTTTCGGGGAATTTAAGACGACCTTTGATAAAATCTGCAAACAAAATGGCCTCAATCAGCAGATCATCCCCTACTTCATCTCGAGCCATCCCGGCTCACATCTGGAAGAAATGGCAGCCCTTGCGGTGGAAACCAAAGGAATGGGATTCAAGCTGGAGCAGGTGCAGGACTTCACCCCCACACCGATGACGCTGGCTACGGTGATCTACTATTCCGGTTACCATCCCTATACACTAACATCTGTTTATTCTGCCAGAGAAAAAGTAGAGAGGAAGGATCAAAACCAATTCTTTTTCTGGCACAAAAGGGAAAACAGGGGCTGGATCGAAAAGACTCTGGAGAAACTTAACCGCCCGGATCTGACGGAGAAGCTGTTGCAGACAAAAAGAGAAACAAGAGGAAGGAAAGGCAACAAATAGGCAATCACACCTCAAAGGATGTCACTTTGAACTTTCCTG
>JADFVM010000313.1 GCA_015222555.1 Pseudomonadota bacterium | reverse complement strand
TAAAACATTCATCCTTTGATGTCGTGGTGAGCTTGCCTGGCCATGGAAAGGGCTTCTTAAACAACCTCACACCCGGCATAACATTAAAAATAATTATACACCGGGAAAAAACAAATGGGTAAGTCTTTTTATTATCACCACTTTAGATAGCGCTTTGCCCAGTGATTAATTAATAATGCAGCGGCCTGAGCCGGATGACTCGCCCTGGTACCGCTTAGTTCATTGATATGAAGACAGACCAGAACGAGAGATTTCTTAGGATCCTTACGGTCCATGGCGTATCCGGCAAACCATTCATAGCGTCCATCATGACCGTCCTTTGTTCCCGTTTTTCCGCCAATGCGAAGCCTTTTCCGGTTATAGGAGTATAAAACTTTCGGATTTCTAAAAGAGGTGCGGGCTGAGCCCTTCTTGATTGTCGCTTCGAACATCCGTCGTAGACCATAGTAGGTATTTTCGCTGAGAGCCGAGACAGGAAGAGGAACGGCTTTAGCTGGCGCATATTGGGCGCCTACTAGTGGAGACCAGGGGATCTCAGGCGCCTTGCCTTTCAACACAGATCTAACGATGGCAGCCCCATGGAGTGGTGATAGCGTTATCTCCTTTGTAAAACCACAAGCGGCCTCTGCAACACCATAACCACTATCGGGCGGAGCAAAAATGCTCTGATCAATAAGGCCTGTAGGGCAGTCCATATTGAAGCCAAGCTGTGTCGCTGCAGTTTTCAGAGCTTTGCCACCCAGACTAAGACCAACGATACCCATAGCAGGATTCATTGATGATGCGAAAGCCTTTTCCAGACTCACCTTTCGACCCTTGTAATTTTTAGGAACCTTCAACTGCTTACGATAGAGCGTCACACTGCTACCGATGGAGGGGATGAGGGTATGGTTGGAGTAGCGACGGGATTCCAATGCCGCAGTGGCAGTCACTATCTTTATGAGGCTTGCTGCAGGAAAAGAGCTTTTTGGCATAAAGCTGGGCTCTGCAGAGGGGCTAAATTCCTCCTGTTGGCCCCAGGCAAGAATTTTCCCGCTCTCACCATCTACCATCAGGTAAAATGCCTTATAGGCATTTTGTGAGCGAAGAACATCGAGGAGCTTTCGACCTAAAAGGACATCAGGCTGTCGTGCTAGAAACTGTTCATTGAAGCTGGCTTTAACCGGCTCTACTTGGATGGGAATACTTTCTTCAATGCCTTCCTGCTCTCTCTCAATGGTATTATCTGTCTTTGTTTCTAATACTACCTGTTGGTTCTCCGAAGGTTTTTCCGGATCGGCGGGAAAGAAATGATAGACAGTGAAAAAAGCGGCGGCAAGAAACAGAATAATACGGATAAAAGGAAATCGTTTATGGCTTCCCTGACGTTTTAGTACCTTAGAAGGTATTTTCTGCGTTTTTCTGGCAGAAAATAATTTCGTGAAGGTACTTATCCAGTTCTTCCGGGCTAGACTTGAAAAATCTTTATTGTGATAATCTTTCACCCTTTAATGCCACCTTTTAGATGTGCTGGTTATGGCGTAGCCCTTTGTCATGCTGGCAGAATTTACATCCAGATTCTACATTAAAGTGCATGGAACTGAGAATTAAAAGATATTGTTATTCATTTTTTTCCTTCATTATAATAGTATATGTTTCAGTGATTGATTACCATTAAGAAATAACATATCCGTGCAAGTGAAGACAGATTATTTCACATCGGATATCCATCATTTCAAAGTAAGCTTGTCAAAGGAGAATAATTCATGAAATTACTAAAACTTTGCATTACTGTCATAACAGTAATGCCCTTTTTCTTTACAACAAACGCCTTTTCAAAGGAGACGTCAATAAAAAGCACGGAAGGAAGAGTCGTTGTAACAGCAACATATATGAATCCCGGGAAGAGAGAACCCGCCTTTGAAATCAAGATGTCCAGCAATGTGATAAACCTGAGAAAATATGACCTTGG
>JADFVM010000312.1 GCA_015222555.1 Pseudomonadota bacterium | reverse complement strand
TCATGATCAATGAATTAACTTTACTTTAATTGTAGAGTACCTCTAAAACCAAACGAAAAACATTAGTTCGGTGGGCTGGGAGGAGGTGCTGAAGTGGTATAGATAACTATAATATTTGCAATCTTATTATTATGTGTTGGAAGCTGTGGAGTAAAAGACCATCTTTGATTTGATTCAATCTTGACAAATTTGCGGTAGATATAATTATGGACAAAAAATAAGGAGAGAAAGACTATGACGTGTATGGTAACTGGAAAGAAAACAATGAAAGCGATTATTTTTATCTTAAATGTAATCGTGGGGCTAGCGCTTACCTCACAGGTGGCATTTGCCAAGACGGTTAAGGTAACGATGCATGCAACGGAAAATATGGTTGTCATTGATAACAAAGGGACAAAATACCCCTCCATGAGTTTTGACGGAGCCATCCCGGGCCCCGTTGTGCGCGTAAAGCAGGGTGACATTGTCGATTTTACTCTCATAAATGACAAAAAGAACAAGTACTCTCACTCTATGGATTTTCATGCCGCCATCGTTGACGTGCTTGATGAGTTCAGTGAAGTCAAGCCGGGTGAAAGCAAGCATTATAAATTTGAGGCCAAATACCCGGGCGTTTTCATGTACCATTGTGGTGCAAGCCCGATGCAGCAGCATATTGCACGCGGAATGTACGGCATCATCATTGTTGATCCCGCAGAAGGTTACACCAAGGCCTATCCAAAGCCGGACCGCGAGTATGTCCTGATTCAGTCTCAGTTCTTTCCCGATCCAGAGGACCACAAGGCGATGCTGGAAAACAGAGGCTGGACAAACGCCTTGATCAACGGCAAGATCTTCCATTATGATCCTGTTCATGATCCTAATGCTAAGCTGGCTCTCCAGTCCAAACCGGGTGAACTGGTACGAATCTTCTTTGTAAACGCCAACATAAACCTGCCGGTCGCTTTTCATGCCATTGCGGGTGTTTGGGACAAGGTCTATCCTAACGGTAACCCAAAGAATGTTATTTACGGCATGGCCACCTATAATGTGGCTGTGTCGGAAGCGTCCACCTTTGACATCATATCTCCGGCTGATCGCCCTACGAATAACGCCATTGTTGACCATTCGATGAATGCCGCTATGAGAGGCGCGATTACCGTTCTCATGAACACACCTGATGCCGATCCCAAGATGGGAAAGGGTGATAACATCCTGCCAAGGTAAAACACTAACCAGGGAAAACCATGCTCTGTGGTTTTCCCTGGCTTAAACAATGCTGTGAATTTAGGAGGCAAATATGAAAATGACGAAGCTCACCTGCCTGATTCTGTTTTCTCTTGCCCTGACTTTGCCTGTCCGGATTGCAGCGGCTGGCGATGGAAAAACTATCATTGAGAAAAACAATTGTGGCACGTGCCATAAAATGGAGGGACCTGCTGCAAAAACCTTTGCAGAGGCACTCAGCCGGAAGGCCCCCGATCTTTTTTATGCCGGAAGCAAGTTCCAGGAAGAATTCCTTGTTGAATTTTCGCAGAAACCCTACCAGATAAGGCCGGCCGGTACTTTATACCTGAACCACGTCAAAACTGTAGATGGAGTAGACAGGATCCAGGATCCCCCGCTTTGCGCCTCCAGGCTCTCCAAAGAGGATGCCGTGTTGGCTTCTAAATACCTGATGACCCTTAAGGATCCCGATATGAAAATTGGCGTTTATAAACCGGGTGCAAGCTTTTTCAAGATCGGCGCTAAAATGATTTTCACGAAGTCTGTCGCCTGTATAGGCTGCCATCAGGTAAAGAAGAGAGGTAAGATTGTGGGAGGAACTAGCGGATCATCTCTTTATAACGCCGGCTCAAGGCTTAACGGTGACTGGCTGTCAAGCTACATCAGGAATCCACACTACTGGGATCCCATGAGCCCCATGCCGAAATGGGATCTGGGTGAACATGCATGGATGCAATTAACCAACTACATTATGGAAATGAAAGAATAGGAGGAGGCCATGAAAAAGAGATCAGCACTAATTATTATTTTCACACTTATCGTCGGCCTCTCCGGCCTTTCTTCTAAAACATTCGCCGAAACAGCTAAGAACAATTACAGGCTCTATTGCAGCCAGTGTCACGGCCTTACAGGTAATGGAGAAGGGATAGATAAGCCGACAATGGGTGTGGCACCAAAGATTCACAACAATGCTGAGGAGATGATAAAATTGAAGGACGCCGACATCTATACTGTCACCGCCCAGGGCGGAGCTTCCGTTACCAAGTCGGCTTTGATGCCGCCGTGGGAAGGTGTTATGAGTGAGGCGGAAATCAAGGATATGGTGAAGTATCTAAGAGAGTTATGTAATTGTACAGAGAAGTAAGCAAAATTAAGTTTTGAAAAAAGACGCAGTTATTGATAGGAGGGACAGGCTTATAGCCGTCCCTCTATTTTTTTCAGCTGAACGGGTGTAGATGAAAAAGCTGCTCCTTCCCTGGGAGCCTGTCGGACTTAGGTAAATACTTATAGTTTTCTCAAAAAGTCATTAGGTTTGGCATTTGTCAATGGTCATCGAAAAATGTACAGGTTTCGGTCATTGAAAAATGTACAATTAAGAGAGCATCCTTATATTTAATCAATCTTAATGAAGTTTTCGTAAAAAAGGGACTCCTTCCCAAGAAAAGGCCTCTCAGAATCGCAATAAAGATGACCTTTTCTCTTCACCTATGTTAGTTCCTTCTCCTTAAACAGCATAACAATAGCAATGAGTGCAATAATTGCGCTCATCAAAAAGAGCAGCGATGCGCCAATGATATCGTAGAAGAAGCCGCTCACCAGTGTGCCGACGACAAGGCCGATGCCATAGGCTGAACTGCTGTAAAGTGCCTGGGCTGTATTTTTCATGTTGTCTGGAAAAAGCTCTTCCACATGCCTCACCGAGGCGATGTGAAAGGTGCCGAAGGTAAAGGCGTGGAGCAGCTGCGCAAAGATGAGATAGACTATATTATTTGTGGCGGCAAATATTCCCCATCTGATAACGGCCATGAAGAGGGAAAATTTTAAAACGGGAAGTGTGCCGAATCGGCCTAAAATCTGTTTACTTAAAAGCATGACCGCTACTTCGCCGACAGGGCCCAGCGCCCAAAGGAGTCCGATGCTGGTTTTCGTGTAGCCCATCGATTCAAGATAGATGGAAAGAAAACCATAGTAGGTGCTGTGGCTGAAGATCATGAGCATGGCGACGATGAGAAAACGGTAGACAGGTTTTCGCCTCATCTCTGATGAGACTGACTTCAGGCTGATCCTGGCGCCTTCCCCCTTTTTCATGGGAATACGAAAAGAGATGACTGTGCTGATTAGAAGCAAGCCCATCATTCCCCAAAGGACAAGGGTGATCTGAAGATTGTCAAGGAGACGACCCATAATCCAGGATAAAAGGATAAATCCGAATGTCCCCCCCACCCGCATTCGTCCATAATCGATCCCTGTCTTGCTTGCCGTCATCATGGTAGAGGCTTCCGTAATAGGTAGGGTAGGTGCCCAGAAAAATGTGAATATGATCATTATGATGAGGATCGATGCAAAGCTGTTTGCAAAGAAAAGCAGTGAAAAGGAAAGAGTGCTTAAAATCCATAAGCCTTTTCCTGTCATCCCTTTTTGATCAAACCTGTCGGCCACATAACCCCAGAGGGCGGGAGAAAAGATCCTCACCAGTGGTATGGATGCTGAAATGATGCCGATCTCGAAGGGTGTCATTCCGATGTGGTAAAGGTAGAGGTTGAAATAGGGGATCTGTATCCCCATCCAGGCGAAGAAGAGGAAGTAGAAAAGGCTGAGATAGTAGGGGGTGAAACGGCTTATATTCATGGTCATTAAATTAAAACTTTAACGGTGGACCATTGATTTTACCGCATAGACGCAGAGGACGCAAAGTAGTAATGAAGCAAGTGTAGGATGGGTGATAACCCATCACAAAACCAATGACCCATTAAACTGATGGGTTACATTTCATTTTACCCATCCTACGGGTTTAAAGAACTCCCCTCTTAAGATAAGAGGGGGGGAGTTATGAAAAACAAAGGGGAAACGAAAGAATTTAAAAGCCCGAACCGGCCAAAGGCTGGAACGGGCTTTTTTTAGTAACTTAGAAATCCCCGTCTTTTGGGCGGGGTCAGAGTTAAGCGGCTATGCCATAAGATTTCTTCTTTTCTTTGGCGGCCAAAGAAGAAGCAACGGGAAGGAAAATCAGGCCCTTTTAGGGCCAAAGCAAGGCCACTTCATCTGGGCGTGGATTCTTTAATCCTGCCCACTTTCATAGCTGGCTATGATCCTCTTCTGGACATTGGGTGGAACATAGTCATAATGATCAAAGTCGATGGAATAACTCCCTTCACCACGTGTTATCGATTTTAACTGGGCCTGGTACGACTGGATTTCAGCTAATGGAACAAGGGCCTTCACGGTGGCGCTGCTCCCCATGTTATCGGAAGAGAGTATCTTTGCGCGTCTGGAATTGAGGTCTCCAATAATGTCACCCATATGGTCGGCCTGGAAATTGACCTCTATCTGTACAATAGGTTCTAAAAGTACAGGACTGCACTGGAGAAAGGCCTTTTTAAAGGCCTCCCTGCCGGCAACCTGAAAGGCAATGTCCTTAGAGTCGACAGAGTGGGTTTTTCCATCAACGAGGATCACCCGAACATCTGTGACGGGATGGCCGGCTAAAATGCCCTCGGCCATTTTTGCCTGAACCCCTTTGTCCACTGAGGACCTGAAAACCGCATCGATGACCCCGCCATGGATCTTGTCAACAAATTCATACCCTTCACCATGTCCAAGGGGCTCTATATCAATAATGACCTTTCCATACTGCCCTGCACCGCCTGACTGCTTTTTATGGGTATATTCAACATTTTTTATCCCTTTGGTAATTGTCTCTTTGTATGGAATTTTGGGTGGCAAGACTTCTACCTCAACCTTTTGTCTTCTTTTAAGTTTATTGAGCATCAGTTTCAGATGTGCATCGGACATCCCGCTTATCACAAGGTCACCCGTTTGTGTGTCGGTATGTACATGAAAGGTGCCGTCATCATTTTCCAGTTCCTTCAGGGCTGAGCCGATCTTCTGCTCGTCTTTGCGCGTTTTGGGCCGAACGGCAACAGATACCATGGGGACAGGGAATTGCGTTTCTTCCATCCTCACATCGGTCTTGCTGTCTGTTATCACATCCCCTGCATGCATATCGGCAACCCTTGGTATGGCAATAAGGTCGCCCGCCACAGCCATATTTATGTCGGCATGCTCTTTACCTAAAACCTTAAACAGGTGACTTGGTTTTTCGCAGTTACCGGAGCGGCGATTTATAAAACTCGCATGTGAGGCAAGGGTCCCGGACAGTACCCTCACATAGGAGACACGGGTCACAAATTCATCGGAAGCGGTCTTGTAAACGTAGCCTACAAATCCATTCACGTCGTTCAGAGGGATTTCTTCCGTTCCCTTATAAACTTTTCGGGGTATTTCATTGTGAGCGGGGGCCAGTTCCGTCAGAATATGGAGGAGGTCCTTCGTCCCTATTCCAACTTCTGCCGCCGTTGCCATCACCGGGAAGAGGCTCCCCGTCAGGAGGGCTGTTTTGAAGGCCTTTATGAGATCTTCTTCCCTTATTCCCTCCCCTTCAAGGTATCTTTCCATCAGTTCATCATCTGTCTCAACGATAGATTCTACAATCTGGTCATAGATACGTTTTGTCTCTTCCGTTACCTCTTTATCATGGAGAGTGGAAAAGACTTTTGTAAATGACGCCCCGGAACCGTCGGGGATATAAAGAGGAATGCAGCGATTACCAAATTCCTTTTTTATCTCATCAAGACTCCTCCAGAAGTCCGTATTGTCCGCATCGAGTCGGGTAATGGCGATGATGCGCGGCAGGCCTAACTGTGCCGCGACCTTCCATGTCTTACGGGTATTGGCTTTTATTCCCCCCGTGGCGTCAACACAAACAAGGGCGGATTCCACAGCATGCAATCCCGTTAATGCCTCTCCTATAAGGTCAGGGGAGCCAGGAATGTCGAGGAGGTTGAAATATAAATTCTCATAGGGAAAGGAGACGGTTGAACAAGAGTAGGATTTCTCCGCGTTCTTTTCGTCGGGATCAAAATCACTGACCGTATTATGGTCCTTCACATGCCCCATACGATTAATGACGCCGGCCTCTTTAAGTATGGATTCCAGAAGTGTCGTTTCCCCGGCTCCTTCATGTCCCACTAAGGCGATATTTCTAATTTTTGAGCTTTCAATCTGTGCCATAACTCCCTCTCCATGTTAATTGTTGTGATGCTTCAATGTTACCACTTTTCCCGAAAGTGAGGGGAATAAAAAAGGCTAAATTGGGCAGCATGAAATGTTTCAATATCCTTGATAGCCTTCTCAAGGTGCCCCGCCAAATGATTAAAATAAAATCCGAATAAAAACGTGTCATGATGCAAAGAATAAGAGGTTGCCCTGTGGTCTTTTGTGCTTTCTTTTACCACCCATTCTGTAGTATACTACGCAGTTCATTTTTAGCATGAAGCCATGCTTGTAAGCAAATGAAACCCATATATTTTACTTATAACCACGTCTTATTAGTATTTTTCACAATGACATATTTCAGGTAATGCGTATGCCGGCAGATTATTCAAAATCAGATATCCCAGAAGACTTCGTAGCTGCAAAGAAAGAAAGTAGCGGTAATCTATCTGCCGGACAGAGCCAGTCTAAGAGAAGATTTATAAGTAAAACTGTTTTAACGTGCCTCTCTATAATTTCCACAGCAGAAATAGCAAGAAGGGTCTCATTCAAAGCCGTTAAGCTTGAGATAGAGAACTCATCCTTAAACGACATTGCAAAAGGAGATAGTATTCTGGAGAACAGGGCGTATGTAGTAATGACTGATAATGAAAAACAAACGATGATCACTTCATTGGTTGACAAATACAATAAGCCAGGTAAGTAATTTGAGTGTCCGGTATGATATCACCGTCACGAAGATAAGGGTTGTGTAGATAATGGACCGCAGAGAATTCATGAAAAGTATAGGCATCACCGGGGCCGCTGCACTTCTTAGCAACCCAGATGAGCTTGAAGCTAAAACAACCTGGGCGGAACATTTCCAGAAAGCCTTCAGGCTCATGACCGATGATGAGAAAGACCAGGCGATCAAAAGACTTGAGGAGAGATACTCCGAGGAGCACGGAAGAGAAGTCAAGGTTGGCAAAGAACCCGCAATGGACGGGGTTCTGTTTGGGCAGGCCCTTAATATTCAAAAATGCATAGGGTGCAGGCGTTGTGTCCATTCCTGCGTAAAAGAAAATAACCAGTCACGACATGACCCTCAGGGTAATGCTACCGAAATTGAATGGATAAGGGTTGTAAAGATGGAAAAAGGGAATTTTTCAGCTGAAGACAGGGACCATGGCCATCCTTTCAAAAAAGGGGAGGAATATGGTATCAGCGAAGGGGGGCATGCCCATAATAATGTCGGTGTCGTGTTAGAGGGTGAGCATTATTACGAGCCGAAAAAGGTCCCTGAGAAAGACTCTTTTTATTTTCCAATTCAGTGCCATCAATGTGAAAATCCGCCATGCGTCAAGGTATGTCCTGTAAAAGCAACTTACCGGGAAGCGGACGGTGTTGTGGTAATTGATTATAACTGGTGTATCGGGTGCAGAATGTGCATGGGTGCATGCCCATACTGGGCCAGACGTTTTAACTGGGGGGAACCTAATATTCCGAAAGACGATTTGAATACGGATACTCATTACCTTGGCAACAGGCCAAGAATGAAGGGTGTTGTTGAAAAATGTCATTTCTGCCTGCAGAGGACTAGAAAGGGAAGATATCCCGCCTGTGTTGAGGCCTGTCCGGTAGGCGCCAGAAAATTCGGAAACCTTCTGGATCCTGAAAGTGAAGTAAGAAAAGTACTCGAAAGAAAACGGGTATTCAGGCTTAAGGCAGACCTGAATACATTTCCCAAGTTTTTCTACTATATGGATTAGTCACCGCATATGAAAAAAATCATGTTTGCAAGAGACTTCCTCATGTATTCTGTGAAAGGTGGAGTCAAGTTCTATGTGTGGCTCCTTTTTTTAGGCTTCTTCATCATGCTATGGGGTTTTGGAAATTTCCAGCAGCTTACTAAGGGGATGATTGTAACCGGCCTTAACGATCAGACGACGTGGGGTCTCTATGTTGCAAACTTTGTGTTCCTGGTAGGAGTGGCCGCTTCCGCAGTCACTGTTGTTTTCCCTTCCTATATCTATAATTACAAACCCCTCAAGGATGTGGCGGTCATCGGTGAACTGGTAGCCATAGCTGCAATAATAATGAGTACCCTGTTTATAACAAATCATATCGGCAGACCGGACAGGGCATGGCATTTTTCCCCCGGCATAGGGATATTTAACTGGCCGGATGCCATTCTTACCTGGGATATGATTGTTCTTAATGTCTATCTCGTGCTCAATTTTATTTGTGCATTCTATTTTCTGTATAAAAAATATAGCCGTGGGAAAATTAATAAATGGTTTTATATGCCCTTGATTTACATCTCAATTTTCTGGGCAGTCAGTATTCACACAGTGACAGCTTTTATGCTTAACACCATGGCAACAAGGCCAATGTGGTTTCATTCGATAGTCCCTATCAAATTCATCGCGTCAGCCTTTGCAGCAGGGCCTGCATTTATAATCCTGGCATTTATAATAATTAGAAAGAATACAAAGTTAATTATATCTGATGCTGCTATCAACAAGATGTCAGAGATTATGACTTATGCACTTGGAATAACACTGTTCCTTTCATTCTCCGAGATTGTAACAGAGCTATACCCCGGCACGGAGCATTCATACTCACTAAAATATCTGATGTTTGGCATGCACGGGCTTACACAGCTTGTACCGTGGTTTTGGGCTTCAGTCATAATCAACGTAACGGCTTTCATCGTTCTTCTGATTCCCGCCGCCAGAAAAAATTATGCCCTTCTTTTTTATTTAAGTGCATTAATCTTTGCAGGCATCTGGATTGAAAAGGGGATCGGATTCATATTGTCGGGCATGGTCCCGACGCCTATTGGAGAGTTTGTTGAATACACACCATCAATAATAGAGATATTCAATTGCCTGGGGAACTGGGCAATTGGTCTGTTTATTTTTACGCTACTTGTAAAGGGAGCAGCAGGCGTCCTCACAGGCGAGATCAAACATGATGCTCTGAATGTTTCTAACCAGCCGTAAAGGACTCGGGTTAAGCTTGAACTGCATGAAAAAGATATTTATTATAATTGTTTTAACTGCCCTTTCACCAGCGGTCATACCTTCAAGCGCTGTTTTGGCTGACGAAAACAAATCAACTAAAGAATGTTATGAAAGCATCGAAGGGCGAACAAACAGAGATATTGAACCCCTGAAGTCAGGCGAACCAAATATAAAATGCTCTACTGCTACCGGCGCCGTTCTTTTGTGGGGTGATCCATTTGATGGGACTATTCCTGGCGACACTGCATCATTTGGCCTGGAAGCCGCTCCAGAATCAGTGTTCGTGAGGCCAAGGGAAAAGAACCTCAAGTATTTCCCCTGCACAATGTGCCATGAAGAAGAGCCCGGGCAGGATCTTCAGATCATGGAGCCCCATCCGATCACGATGCATGAAGACATAGTAAAGAACCCCATGGATTTGCAACATGGGAAAGGATCCATATGGTGTTTTGATTGTCATAACGTGAAAAACAGAGATAAACTGATTGATAGAAAAGGAAAGGAAATAAGCTTTAATCAACCGGTTAAATTGTGCGGTGGCTGTCATGCAGGCATATTGCGTGATTTCAGAGATGGAATTCATGGAAAAAGAATAGGGATGTGGAGCCGCGATGGCAAAAAAAGATGGTGGGTCTGTACCGAATGCCATAATCCACATGATGTAGAACAGGGGGATAGAAACTCAGGTTTTGCAGAATTATCGCCGGAGCCTGCCCCTCATCTTCCCAAAGGCATGACTAACGCTGAGCACGAACGTAAATAGGGTTTCTTCAAGTATCTCATCTTCAGGGTCTTTCCTGGTTATCATTCGTAAAAGAATCAAAATAGCCTCGCCGTCTCTCATGTTTCAATTGACTATTGGTGAATTCCAAGACTTGAAGTTCCATTTTGGAACT
>JADFVM010000311.1 GCA_015222555.1 Pseudomonadota bacterium | reverse complement strand
GTAGGCAATACACTCCTAACGGTTCAGACCGTCTTTGCCGATGCCCAGGGTAGTGATACGGCCAATGATGCTGCAACTGACGGCATTCACTCAAGCCAGGATGACTATGTGGTCGCTTCCGCCATACTAACGGTTACCAAAACGGCAGTGACTCATTGGGATCCTTTTAATGGCAACACTAATCCAAAGGCGATCCCAGGTGCCTATATACAGTACACCATTACCGTGGCAAATGCAGCAGGCGCTACGGCAAATGCTCAGCTTACAACAATCACCGATACGCTGACAGCGACGGTGATTGCCATAGATCCTGACCTTATACTTGATACAGGAGTAGCTCCAGCAACAGGTCCTCCTGAAAATGCAGCAGGTAACGGTTTCAGGGTAACCTATGTGTCAGCAACGAGGACGCTTCCGGCAAGTCCGAGCTATTTCACCACTTTAACTGCTGATGGAATAGTGCATGACGGTTCGGCAACGGGAGGCGCCATCACGGCAACAATGACTACCGTTCTTAGCGGTGACGGTGTTGTTGCCGACGGTGAACTACCACCAGGTGACTCTGTATCTATTGTCTTCAACGTTATCATCCAGTAAGGGTAACGAGAGGATAATATGATTCAACTGTCTCGCATAGCAGCTGCACTTCGGCGCATCTGCTCCGGCTTTACTGCCGGAGCATGCGCTGTTTTGCGCGCTTTTGCGGGCAGACTTCTTTTAACCTTTAATTTGAGCAGGATGGCCGGAGGGGGTACGCCCCGTCCGGCCCGCCTCTCTCGATTCATCTCCTTAGTTTTTGGATATGGATTGAGAAAGGCGAATCTTCTTCTATTCATTTTTGTGATGTTCCCATCATTGGCAAATGCTGCCCTGCCTGCAGGTGTTGTCATCAGCAATACTGCATCGGCAGAATATTCTGTTGGCGCTTCAGGCCCACTTTCAAGATTATCGAATACTGTAGATGTGACAACAGTTACATATCGTACACCTTCGCTGATAGAATTCATGCAGTATGCGCCTTCTCATCCAACACCGGAAAATATTCTTGTAAACAACAGTGACTATGCAAGTGGTGGAAGCGGCGGACCTTTAGTCTCAATGGCTGCACCGACACCTTTTGGTTGGGCAGTGCCTCTTGATCTTTCAAACCCCATCCCTCTGGTGCCATCGACCCTTTTTCATGCCGGCAACGTTATTTTTATAAAGCTGACAGATATAGATCAGAATGTGGATAGTCTTGTAATTGAGACTGTCACTGTGACGCTTAGCAATGATGGAACGGGAGATCCTGAAGTTTTGCGCCTCTACGAGACGGGGCCTGATACGGGTGTTTTTGTGGGCTATCTTATGACAACAACGGCTGCCGCAACTTCCTATGATGGGACAATCTCCGTGACAGCCGGGTCATCGACGCAGGTATCTTATACAGACAGCAGTGATGGAACGGATATGACGACCTTAGCCGCTCTCATCGATCCCTTTGGCCTTATCTTTAATAGTGATAACGGCAACCCTGTTGATGGTGTTACAGTGACACTCATTGATGCAAATACGGGGCTTGCAGCCACGGTTTTTGGCGATGACGGCGTAAGTATCTACCCGTCTACCATCACATCAGGTGGCACGGCCACAGATTCAGGCGGCACCCTTTATTACTTCTCTCCCGGCAACTATAGATTTCCCTTTGTTTTGCCTGGAAACTACCGTCTCGACGTTACACCTCCATCAGGTTATGAGGCGCCGTCGGTAGTGAACACTGCCGACCTTCAGACGCTTCCCGGAGCTCCCTTTGCAATTGTAAATCCCGGCTCAAGAGGTGAGGCCTTTGTCGTTAATCCCGGCCCCGCTCTTCATATCGATTATCCTGTCGATCCACTGATTACAGACCTCTATGTTCGTAAAAAGGCCTTAAAATCTTTTGTCTCTCATGGTGATTTTCTCCCATACGAAGTGGAGGTTATCAATGGTACGGCCAATGATATTACCAATACGACACTGACAGACGTACTCCCCCTTGGATTCAGGTATGAAAAAGGTTCTTTAAAGATAGGAGGCATAGGGGGTGTTGAGCCTTTTATCTCACCTGATGGCAGAACACTTTCTATTAATATAGGTACGCTGGCAACTGGAACGGGTCAAACCTTTACCTATGTAACCCTTGTTGCCTCAGGTGCAAAAAGGGGTGACGCCCATAACATGGCAAGGGCAACGGGTGACGGCGGAATGGCATCCAATATTGCCAAAGCAACGGTTATTGTAAAAGAAGACCTAATGAGGAGTGAAACCATCATCGCAGGACAGATCTTTGCCGATGCCTGCAAGGACGGTGCTGAAAAGATAACCGTAGGAGGGGTGAGGATCTATATGGAAGATGGAACGTCTGTCATATCCGACAAAAAAGGCATGTTCCATTTCAAGGGAGTTACACCGGGAACCCATGTGGTACAGCTCGATGTAGACACCATTCCTCCCATGTACGAAATTGTCTCCTGCTATAAAAACAACCGCTTTGCCGGAAGATCTTTCTCCCAGTTTGTAGACCTCCAGGGGGGAACACTCTGGAGATCCGACTTCCACCTCGCCCTCAAAGCCCGGATGGATGGAGAGGTAGAGCTTGAGATGAAGAGCAGCTTTAAAAAAGATGAAAAGGGTGAAAAGGAGCCCTCTTTCCGGAATTATTCATCGGGAATTAACCAGACGTTTATCATTGACAAAAATACCGATGACAAGTTAACAAAGGAGATCAAGGATGCCATAAAAAATGAGCGGATCAAAGGAGAAAAAAGGATTGTTGATTACATCATTCCTTTCTCAATAGGCAAGGTTGATGTCAGAAACATGAGGCTTACCGTCCTTCTCCCCGACGGAGCCGCCTACATGACCGGAAGCAGCCTTTACGGCAATGAAGTTCTGGAGGATCCTTTTATTATGGGTAACTCACTCACCTATAATATTGGAAGGGGGGCTGCCGGGATGAAGAATGAAGTAAAATTTTCGGCTCAAGTCACTTCCGCTGAAGGATATAAAACACTTGTAACCCAATCCCTAATCACTGTTGACACTCCCGAGAGAAAAAATGTCAGAACTCCAATGGTAGAAAATATCCTGGAGAACATAGAAGAAAAAAAGATGGCAATCAATCCTGACATCATACTGAGACCTCACTTCGAACCACTCAGTGCCGATCTTGGCGAAGACTACAAGAGGCAGCTTGACGATCTCATCGAATTACTTAGAGCTTCTTCAGTCACCCATATATATGTTACAGGGCATACAGACTCCCTGGACATAAGGGAAAGATCATGGAATATCTTTACCGACAACTACTCACTCTCTAATGCAAGGGCGGAAAGTGTGGGTCGTCACATAATAGATGCTCTTAATCTCAATCCTCTCCAATTATCTTTCGACGGACGCGGCCCCGACGAACCGATATCAACCAACGATACGGAAGTTGGGAGAGCACTGAATCGCCGTGTTGAACTGAAGGTGGAATCTGAAAAACAAATACTGTGGTCACACCTTGACCAGTTAAAGGATGAAAGTGGTTTAGAAAAAGTTGAGACCAAGGGACTAAGACCGGGTGAAAGGTGGGAAGAACAAAAAACGGTGGAGATAGTGAGCGATTTTGACAAAGCTCTAAGAGATGATAGTCCCGGATTTGCATTGCTCTGGCCGAAAGAGGGTTATTATCCTGCTATTCCAAGTACAAAGGTAATTATTAAGCATGATAGCAAAGAGAGGGTGAAGCTCTATCTCGATGGTGAGAGAGTGAGCGCCCTTCATTACGATGGTACAATCAAAAGTGCCTCAGGTGAAGTAACAAAAAGCGTTTGGCTTGGTATTCATTTAAAAGAAGGGGAAAACAGATTTTTATCAATTACCCTTGACAGTGAAGGAAAAGAGAAGGAGCGTATAGAAAGAACTATCCATTATGCGGGTATTCCCGTGAAGGCAGAGATGGTAGAAGAAAAATCTTTCCTCGTTGCCAATGGTAAATCATCTCCAGTAATAGCGGTAAAATTAACCGATAAAAGTGGAGAGCCCGCAAGAGAAGGACTTATAGGTCAGTTTTCCGTTGATCCGCCCCACAGTTCCAATGATTTCTTTGAAGATGTAAGGAAGGAAGGAATCACAGGCGGTAAGAAAGATAGTTATCGTTACAAGATAGAAAAAGATGGTATCGCTTACATAAAGCTCGCTCCCACCACCAAAACAGGTGAAGTTGTGCTCAGGCTAAGACTGGCAAAGGAGGAGAAAGAAGTAAGAAGCTGGCTTACCTCTGAAGCCCGGGACTGGATTCTCGTCGGTTTTGGTGAAGGTACTGCAGCTTATAATACGCTTAACGGCAATATGACATCCATCAATGAAAATGACATTGAAGAAGATCTCTATTACGACGGCAGAGTCGCCCTCTACGCCAGAGGAAGAATAAAGGGGGAGTGGCTGCTTACCATGGCCTATGACAGCGATAAGAGAAGTGGCCTTGAGAGAGAGAAGTTGCACCAGACCGTTGATCCGGACCAGTATTACACCCTCTACGGTGACGGCAGTGAACAGCAGCATGATGCCGCCAGCGCAAGAAAACTCTACCTGAAAATCGAACGTGGCAGGTTCTATGCCCTTTTCGGGGACTACGATACGGGACTGACCATTTCTGAACTCTCCCGTTACAACAGGAGCATGAACGGCTTCAAGTCAGAGATGAAGGGAGAAAAATTTGAGTACAACATCTTTGCAAGTGAAACGGCAAATGCCTTTGTGAAAGACGAAATACGAGGAGACGGGACATCGGGTCTTTACTCGCTTTCAAAGAACAACATCGTCATCAATTCAGAATCTGTCGAAATTGAAGTCAGGGACAGGTTCAGGAGTGAAATTATTATCTCTTCAAGAAAGCTCACAAGACATGTAGATTACAGTATAGACTATGATGAAGGTACCATTTTCTTCAGGGAGGCCGTATTCAGTACAGACCAGAATTTCAATCCCGTCTACATCGTAGTCGATTACGAGACCAATAATTCATCCGATACATCATTCAATTATGGTGGTCGAGGCGCTGTCAAATCTTTAGGAGGAGCATTGACAACGGGGCTGTCTCACATCCATGAAGGTACATCCGGTGGAGAAGGAGATCTTTACGGCCTCGATGTTAAGGCCAATCTAACCAAAACTATCTCTGTCAGTGGGGAAATTGCCTCAACCGACTCTGAATATATCGGTCTGTCAAGAGATGGCAAGGCTTATCTGGCTGAAATCAAACAGATCTCTGCCAGGGCTGAAGGGAAACTCTATTACAGGGAGATGGAAGATGGCTTCGGACTGGGCCAGCAAAAAGGCAGCGAATACGGCATGAGGAAAGCCGGT
>JADFVM010000042.1 GCA_015222555.1 Pseudomonadota bacterium | reverse complement strand
GAAGTGGCAGGCAGTGCTGTAAAACAGGTAACCATCTTCTCAATAATATCGATCATATTAGGTCTGGGCCTCGGGATATATTTATCAAGGTCCATTGCCAAGTCTGTCGTTGCCATGGCCGAAGCTGCTAAGGCGATGTCAGAAGGTGACCTTACCAGAGAAGTTAATGCTTCGACATCGGATGAGGTAGGCGAAATGGCCGCATCCTTTAACATTATGGCGAAAAAATTGCGTGAAATAATGTCAAATATAAATGACAGCTCTAATCAACTCGTATCAGCTTCAGAGGAGATCTCATCATCGTCTGAACAAATGGCGGTGGGTGCCGAAAATCAGACCCGGCAGACTGATCAGGTGGCAACATCTGTTGAGGAGATGAGCGCCACCATCCTTGAGGTCGCTAAAAACGCCAATGATGCTTCTGATTCGTCAAGAAAGGCAGCAGAGGTTGCGAAGACCGGTGGGGATGTTGTGGAGCAGACCATTAGCGGCATGAACAACATTGCCAAGTCTGTCCGGGAATCGGCAAGTATCATCGAAGCACTCGGTAAAAGTTCCGATCAGATTGGGGAGATTGTCGAAGTGATAGATGACATTGCCGACCAGACTAACCTTCTTGCCTTGAATGCGGCGATAGAAGCAGCAAGAGCCGGGGAACAGGGGAGAGGCTTTGCCGTTGTGGCAGACGAGGTGAGGAAATTGGCAGAGCGGACAACGAAGGCAACCAAGGAGATCGCTTCCATGATCAAGACGATCCAGCAAGATACGGGAGGGGCTGTAACCGCTATGACTGCCGGGACTGAAGAGGTTGAAAAAGGGGTAACTCTTGCTAATGAGGCCGGCAATTCACTTAACCAGATTATAGAGGTCGTTGGAGAGGTTACAACCATGATTGCGCAGATCGCAACTGCAGCTGAAGAACAGTCATCCGCGGCCGAGGAGATAAGTGTCAATGTTGAATCTGTGGCCAATATCACAAAGGAGACTGCAACTGGAGCGCAACAGTCGTCTGTAGCCACTCAGGAACTAAGCAAACTTTCAGGCGACCTTCAGAACATTGTAGGGCAGTTTAAGTTGAGTTGAGTTATAGATGTCGTATATGATAGCTAAAATATCGGAAATGATCAGCGCTAATTTCGCGTTATTTACTGATCAGGCCGTAAGGGAGGCATAATATGAGCCAGGAAACAAGTACTGTCGGTGTAGATGGACAGGGAGATGAACTTCTACAGCTAGTTAGTTTCAAGCTGGGTAATGAAGAGTTTGCCGTTGACATCCTGAAAATTCAAGAGATTAACAGGATGATAGAGATTACCAAGGTCCCTAAATCTCCGGACTTTGTCGAAGGTGTCATTAACCTGAGAGGAAAGGTCATCCCCATCATTGATCTGCGAAAGCGATTTGGAATGGAAGTGACTGAGCATACGAAAAATACCCGCATTGTAGTGGTTGATATTGATAATAAAGTCGTTGGTCTCATTGTCGATGGTGTCTCAGAGGTGTTGCGTTTGCCGGCAAGCACTGTTGAGCCGCCTCCTCCCATTGTTGCAGGAATAGATGCCGAATATATTAACGGCGTGGGAAAGATGGAGGATCGCCTGTTGATTCTCCTTGAGCTTGAAAAGGTCCTCTCTCAGGAGGAAAAGACGGCACTTGGACAAGTGGATTGATTGAGATGATACTGGAGTAAAACCGATTCTGATATAATGTGTCTTGCTTGTGAGAATGTTTGAAAAGAGAGAGAGTTGTCTTGAGTGTGCCGATGCCGGTGTGAATGGCTATATACGCAAGCCTTTCAAACTGGAAGACCTCATGAGAAGGGTAACCTTTTTGGTTGAGTCCAAAGAAGAGGTGAAAAGTGAGGTTGAGTCATTAATAAATGATGCTCATCCTAAATTAAGGGAAGTCGTAGAATATATTCATGAGAACTTTTCCCGTCCCATCAATATCGAGGAGCTTTCAAGAAGCCATGGTATCTCCAGTGGTTATCTTGCCAGGCTTTTTAAGGAAAATGCAGGAAAATCGTTAGTCCGGGACATCAATAAATTGAGAGTAATAAAGGCGAAAAATCTTCTTGAAGATGCCGACCTCACCACGACCGAGATAATGGACAAAGTCGGCTTCAGTACGGATCAACACTTTTTCAAACAGTTTAAACGATACACAGGTTATACCCCCAAAACTTGTAGAAAATAATCCGTAAATCCTTTCTTACTCTCTTCCTCCTGCACGATTTTCAGGCATAAGAACTCCTTTACACGAAGATGTCAGAAATGTTGAGCAAAAAGTAGATTCTGTTGATTGACACTCTTTTAGTCGTATGTGAAACTTTAACTATACAAAACGAGTCTGGTCATGTTTCCTGTGATGTGATTAAAGGAGAATACAAAGCCAGATAAAAAGCAGGGGGCCTTATGGAAGCTGTTAGTTTATGCAGAAGAGACGTTACAGAAAATGAGGAGATTGATTTTTCTACTCTTGAATATACCGATATTTCTCTGAAAGGGACTTTCCCTTCTGTCAAGAATGACGAAAGCTTCCCTGAACTCACCTTCGTTGACAAATTAAAGGAAAGAGATTCCCTGGCGATGAAGGAGATGGTAGAGAATTACAGTAATAATGTCTACGGATTTGCCCTGAAGATACTCAAAAATGAGGCGGATGCCGCCGATGTTGTTCAGGATACCATGCTTAAAGTCTATGAAAAGATTCATATGTTGAGAGATCAAGCTGCCTTGTCCAGCTGGATATACAGGATTGCAAGCAACATTGCCTACATGAAGATCAGAAAGATAAAAAAGGAAAACCATCTCTCTATCGAAGATTGCATACCGCAATTTAACCTGGACGGTACGCATCTACAAGCTGTAAGCAATTGGGCAGCCACAGCTGAAAATAAACTGTTGACCCACGAACTTGCGGAAATATTATGTGCCGCCATAGATAGGCTCACCGCAAAGGACAAGACAATCCTTACTCTTAGAGATATGGAGGGTTTTTCCACAAAGGAAGTTGCCGAAATCATGGAGATGTCTATCTCTGCTGTAAAATCAAGGCTTCACAGAGCGAGACTATACCTGAGAGAATGCCTGGCCAGGCATTATGAGGAAAAGGGGGCGGCATGGCAAAGAGAATTTTATGTATAGAAGATTCAAAGGCCTATCAAAAGTATGTCGTTTATGCCTTAGAAAATAAGGATTATACTGTAGACTTTGCCGATGATGGTCTTGAGGGATTAAAAAAGCTCACAACTACAAAGTTTGACTTGGTTCTCCTGGATCTTTGGATGCCCAACTTAAATGGATTTGATATCCTGAATGAGATGAAGGCCTTTCCTGAAAATGATAATATCCCCGTCATCGTTCTTACTGCGGATGCTCAAGAGGGGACAAGGCAAAAATCGTTTAAAATGGGCGCCAGCACCTTTTTACCAAAACCATTTAGAACACAAGATCTTCTTGATTCTTTTGCCTGCACAATTTAAAAAAGTCAGCCACTAAGCAGAATGTCTTAAACAGTATTCGACGGACTTGCTGAAAACACGCCACTCCAATTTATATTTCAAACTCCCACCCTTCTTTTGCCAGATGGCTGTTTTTGAACAACTTTTGAGACGGTTTCAGTATTTCCTCCTCCAGAAAATCGTCAGAATGTAAGGGGTCATGATGAAAGAGGTGGAACTGCTTTACCCCCGCCTCTTTGACAATCTTTATCCCTTCCTCGTAGGTTGAGTGGCCCCAGCCGATTCTTCTTTTGTCTCTATATTCCTCGGGCGTAAAGTTGCAATCATAAATGAGAAGGTCTGCCTCTTTGCAAAGATCAACAAGTCGCCAGTCCAGCACAGAATAGTGTTCCGTATCTGTCGCATAAACCATACTCTTCCCCCCCTGCTCAACCCTGTAGGCAAATACACCCCCGGGATGGTTGAGCTTTTTGTTTGTAATGGTAGTATCGCCGATTGTGACGGTTTCTCCATCTTTTAAATCACAAAAATTGAAGGTGGCAGGCATCTCTTTAAATTCTACCGGGAAGTTGAGGTAATGTTGCTGATGGGCCATAACATCTTCCAGCGTTGTATGAACATTGGGCGTTCCATAAAGATTAAAATTATTTCCCTTTATATAGGCGGGCAGAAAGAAAGGTATGCCCTGAATATGGTCCCAGTGAACGTGGCTGAAAAAGAAGGAGCATTTCCCTTTCCCTTCAAAAAATCCCTTTTGCATAAGATCCAGGCCGAGTTGTCTTAGCCCGGAGCCGGCATCGAGAATAATGTAGTCTTCCCCGGATTTGATTGATACACAGGAAGTATTGCCTCCATATTTTACTGTCGTTGGCCCCGGTGTCGGAATAGACCCTCGCGTGCCGTAATATTTAATCTTCATAACTTGGCCCCCTTATCTAAATTTATATTCCCCTGGCTATGATAGTTTTGATTGAAAAAATGATTCAATTCTTTTTTTGCTCAGTGGCTACGGCAAGTTTGCTTATACCCGCCCCTTTTGCACGGTCCATTATTTCTACCACCCGGCCGTGTGTAACATGTTCATCGGCGTTTATAATCACTATCGACTCCTTGCTAGTGACTGCGGCATTAATGAAGATTTTATCCAGCTCGTCGAGCCCGACTTTCTTTTCCTTAACGTAGATATCTCCATTGTTTGAAATGGTTACAGTAAGTTCTTCTTTGGCTTTCGTGATCTGCTCGGCAGAGGCTTTCGGAAGGCTCACATCGATGCCCGGTTTGACGATAAAGGTGGTAGAGAGCATGAAGAATATAAGTAAAAGGAAGACGACATCAATCATCGGTGTGATGTCGGGAGGTGATACGATTTTTTTACTTCTTTTGAATTGCATATGGCGATGAATTTTTTTACAGATTCAGGAAGATTTCAAAGACATTGTAATGTTGCCCATTTGCAGATGAAAACCGCTCTATTCCCTGGTCTTCTCTTCCCTGGATGATGAAACAGATTTGGCGTTGTCTGCCTCCTGTGATGTTTCCTTTCCCTTGAGGATTTCTACGCCACGGGACGAATAATCTTCCATTTCCATGACAAGTGAATCAGCCTTGCTGAGGAGATATTTATAGGCAACAAAGGTTGGGATGGCAATAGTGAGGCCGGAAGCCGTAGTAATCAGTGCTTCAGAAATCCCGCCGGCCAATACGCCGGGATCACCCACGCCTTCAGCGGAAATAACGTTAAAGGCCTTTATCATGCCTGAAACTGTTCCTAAAAGCCCGAGCAGGGGTGTGATGTTCGCTACGGTTCCCAAAATACCTGTATATTTGTCAAGAAGGGCAACCTCCCGTCTCCCTGCTTCTTCAATAACTTCCTTTACGGCGCTTCTCGGCATGCCGTGGCTTTTTATTCCCGTTTCAAGAATGCGGGATAAAGAGGAATCATTTTTATCGCATTGATTCAGGGCGGCTTCAATATCATTTTTTTCGATGAGCTTAGTTGTCTCGCTGAAAAAGCCCGCAGGAATTATTTTGCTCCTTTTCAGGCTCCAAAGTTTCTCAATAAAGACGGCCAGTGAAAGGAAAGAGCAAAAAACAATTGGAATCATGACGATTCCGCCCTTTGACAGGAAGGATATAGAGTGGGATATTGAATCAATCATTAAAGGTATATGTCCATGAAAATTTTAATATTATTATCACTATTACGGAGTTCATTGCAAGAGAAAGAGGTTTTTTTTTGTATTATTTAGAAAGCCGCTTTATGGTTGAAATCTTTTTCGTTAAATAGTGTCAAACTTAACACACGATCTTTATGAGTTGTTGCCCAAACCCTGTTTATGCTTCGACAGACTCAGCATGACAGGAAAAGAACAATCATTTACATATTTAATAGTCACCCTGAGCAAGTCGAAGGGGCTCTTTTATTTGGCCAACACTCCGTTTACGTGCAGTATATTGACAAACCGCTAAAGAATGGTTAGCTTTCTTGAAGAGGGGCATCCTTTAAATTTAGGGAATTGAGAGGCCTTGTGATATTCGAAAAGTTTAAAGAAGTGGTGCAAAAATATGGAATGCTCTCAGGAGGAGAGACCGTCGTTGCCGGAGTTTCCGGCGGTGTTGATTCCACTGTGTTGCTCCATCTTCTGCATTGTTTCATGAAAGCCTATGGCGGAAGTCTCGTCATTTCACACCTTAACCATGGATTGAGGGGGCAGGAGGCGGACAGGGATGAGGCTTTCGTGCGCTCTGTGGCAGGGAAATATGGACTTCCCTTTAAAACAAGAAAAGTCAAGCTCAAGGACATTGCCAGGGAAAAGGGATTGAATCTTCAGGATGCGGGTCGGAAGGAAAGATACCGTTTTTTTGCAGATGTAATCAAAGAGGTCAAAGGTGATAAAATTGCCGTTGGTCATAATGCCGATGACCAGGCAGAAACCGTTATGATGAGGGTAATAAGAGGCACGGGGATGAAGGGGCTGGGTGGCGTTCCGCCTGCAAGAGGCAATATCATCAGGCCCTTAATTGATTTTGATCGGCAAGAGATAGAGTCTTATGCGCAAAAGGAAAAGATAGAATATATAGAAGATAGCTCAAACAGGGATAGAAAATATATGAGGAATAGAATTCGTCATGAGTTGATTCCCCAGTTAAAGAGTTTTAATCCTAATATTTGCAGGGAGCTTGGAATGCTTTCTTCAATTGCCAGAGATGTTGACTCCTATCTTGATGATTTGGCCAGGTGTGCCTTAACGAATGTGCGGTGTGAAAATAATGGCAAGAGAAAGGGCATTTTTCTAAACAGGGCAAGCTTTTTATCTCTGCCATCGTCTGTGAAAAGTAAGGTGATCTTTCATGTTTTGGAAGAACTTTCGGGCGAGGGAATGGGCTTTTTTTCGACTCATATACTGGATGTCGAAAGCCTTGTCGGCAGGGGTGTCAGCGGGGCATCCCTAAATCTCCCGAAAAGGATTAAGGCGGTTATCGAGTATGAAAATGTTCATTTTTATTATCATGGCAGAGTGAGTGACGACATCTCTTTTTCAAGGCCTCTTAACCTGTCTGGCATCACATCCCTTTCTGCCGCGGGTATAGAGCTCAAGGCTGAGAAGGTAGCCTGTTGTGACGAGATGGGGAGTAAAGATGCTGTATTCATCGATATGGATAAGGTTTCCCATCCTCTTGAGGTAAGGAATCTCATCAATGGAGACCGATTGATTTTAAAAGGGATGAGAGGCAGGAAAAAATTGAAGGATTTTTTCATAGACGAAAAGATTCCCAGAGAAATGAGAACCTCAATTCCGCTTCTAATATCCGGTGGAGAGATACTTTGGGTTGTCGGTTTGAGACACTGCGGAAATGCGCTGGCAGATAGCGAAAGCACCAATATTCTTAAGATCTCCAGGCTTTAAATTGTATTGTAAAAACAGGATCTTTGTGTTAGATTCTTATTCTTAACTTAAGAAGTAATCTGGGAGGAAAGTGTGAACAATTTTTCAAAGAATCTGACTCTATGGCTGGTTATAGGGTTGATGATGATACTTTTATTTAATCTATTTAGCCAGCCTGCCTCAAAGGCGGAAGAGGTTGTCTTTACTGATTTGATGAATTCCGTCGAAAGAGGGGATGTTAGCGAGGTGACAATTCAGGGAAGAAACATTAGCGGCAACTTTCTTGATGGCAGTCCCTTCAGTACGTATACGCCGGAAGATCCGGATCTTGTCAGAACCTTGAGAGAAAAGGGTGTGCGTATTAAAGCAAAACCGGTAGAAGAGATGAACTGGATTGTGACTGCATTAGTGTCATGGTTTCCCATGTTGTTACTCATTGGCGTGTGGATATTCTTCATGAAACAAATGCAATCGGGCGGCGGAAAGGCGATGTCTTTTGGTAAGAGCAAGGCAAAGCTGCTCACAGAAGACCAGCAGAAAGTGACATTCAAGGATGTCGCAGGTATTGAAGAGGCGAAGGCAGAGCTCGAGGAAATCATTGAATTCCTGAAAAATCCGAAGAAATTTACCAAGCTGGGTGGAAAGATCCCCAAAGGTGTGCTGCTCGTCGGGCCTCCAGGGACGGGAAAAACCTTGCTCGCCAAGGCGGTCGCCGGTGAGGCAGGGGTGCCCTTTTTCAGTATCAGTGGCTCCGACTTTGTTGAAATGTTTGTCGGCGTCGGTGCCTCAAGGGTGAGGGACCTTTTTACTCAAGGCAAAAAAAATGCTCCCTGCATTATTTTCATCGATGAAATCGATGCTGTAGGAAGGCACAGAGGTGCCGGCCTTGGAGGCGGCCATGATGAAAGAGAGCAGACATTGAACCAGCTCCTCGTTGAGATGGACGGTTTCGAATCGAATGAGGGCGTCATCCTCATTTCGGCCACAAACAGGCCCGATGTCCTGGATCCTGCGCTCATGAGACCCGGCAGGTTTGACCGGCAGGTTGTTGTGCCGAGACCGGATATCAAGGGAAGAGAGAAAATCCTGCTCGTGCACACTGCAAATATACCTCTTGAAAAAGATATCGACCTTGCTATCATTTCTCGGGGCACTCCGGGTTTTTCCGGTGCAGACCTGGCTAATCTCGTCAATGAAGCGGCGCTTTTGGCTGCAAGAAGGGATCGTGACAAAGTGGGAATGTCGGAGCTTGATGAGGCCAAGGACAAAGTCCTCATGGGTGTTGAGCGTAAGAGCATGATCATTAGCGATGAAGAAAAGGAAAGCACTGCCTATCATGAGGCTGGTCATACGCTTGTGGCAAAGCTCATTCCTGGCTCCGACCCTATTCACAAAGTAACAATTATCCCCAGAGGAATGGCGCTTGGTATAACACAGCAGTTGCCTGTCGATGAAAAACATACCTATAGTAAAGATAGCCTTCTGAACAGGATTGCCATACTTATGGGCGGGCGGGTTGCAGAAGAAATAGTACTTGGAGAAGTTTCTACGGGAGCAGGTAACGACATTGAAAGAGCCACGGAACTGGCTAGAAAAATGACCTGTGAATGGGGCATGAGCGAAAAATTGGGGCCCCTTGCTTTTGGAAAAAAGGAAGAGCAGATTTTCCTCGGCAGAGAATTTGCCCAACATAAGGATTACAGTGAATCAACGGCAATGAGCATCGATGATGAGGTGAGAAGGATCGTCATCGAGAGTTATGAAAGGGCCAAAAGTTTGCTTACAAAAAACCTGAAGTACCTTCAGATGTTAACGGAAGAGTTACTTGTAAAGGAATCTCTTGACGGTCCTGAAGTGGACGAAATTATCAAGGGTGCCGAGGGAGAGCAGGAAAAGAAAAAGGGTGGGATGCTAAAAGGGCGGACTATAAAAACCCCGATGCCAGCTGAATCGATGGCTCGGACAGCCTTTGAGGGTTAACTCTTCCATCGTCTTTAGCAAAACATCGGAGGAAATCCTCTGTGTTTTGAATAAAGGGTGTTGCTATCGCTTAAGATAGATAGCCTGATGGCATTCCTGCTCTGACCTTTTAGCAATAGGGATTGATGACAAATTGCAGAAAGTTACCAGAAAAACAAGGGATTATACGTCTGGCCCTGAAGAGATAACCCTTCAGCATAATACAGCTCTTTCGCATAGTAATAGAAAAGAATTTGTCATCAACTTCGACGGGGGTGCTCTTGACCTGGGACGTCGTACCTATATCATGGGCATATTGAATGTGACGCCCGATTCATTTTCTGATGGAAATGAATACTTCGATTCTGAAAAGGCGCTGGACAGGGCCTTTGAAATGGTTGAAGAAGGCGCCCATATCATTGATGTTGGCGGTGAGTCGACAAGACCGGGTGCCGCAACGCTTCCTGTTGATGAAGAGATTGCCAGAGTCATACCTGTCATTGAAAAGATAGCGAAAAAAATAAAAACACCCATATCCATCGATACATACAAGTCAGAAGTTGCCTGCCGTGCCATAGAAGCTGGTGCTCACATAATAAATGATATTAGTGCCCTCAGGTTTGATACCAGGATGGCCGAAGTGGCCGCTAAAGCCAACTGTCCTCTTATCCTCATGCATATAAAGGGAACTCCAGGGGACATGCAGATCAATCCAAACTATGATTGTGTCATGACCGAAGTCATTCACTCTTTGAAAGAGAGTATCGATATTGCCGTCATGGCCGGTGTAGATCCTGATAAAATTATTGTGGATCCGGGTATTGGTTTTGGCAAACGACTTGATGATAATCTGACTATCATTAAACATCTGGAAGAGTTAAAAACCCTGGGCAAGGCGATTCTCGTCGGTCCTTCAAGAAAATCCTTTATAGGTAGTCTACTTGGTATTCCAGATCCGGATGAAAGACTTGAAGGTACCCTTAGTGCATCAGTCATTGCTGCCGCAAAGGGCGCTCATATTGTGCGAGTTCATGATGTAAGGGAGTCACATAAGGCCTTAGCCGTCGCTGATGCTATATTAATGCATAGTTAAATAAAATAGGAGCCCTTCTTGTCTGAGATTATTAAGGAATTTTCATGGTGGAGAGATACCTTAGACATCTTAATTGTTTCCTTCATTATTTACAGGATAATCCTGCTGATAAAGGGAACTCGGGCGCTCCAGATGCTCAACGGTTTCGCCGTTGTCTTTCTTTTCTACATCATAGCTCAAAAGGCAGAATTGATGATTCTTCACTGGATTCTGACAAACTTTTTGAGTTCCATTATTCTGATTATTATCGTTATTTTCCAGCATGACATTCGAAGAGCCCTTACTCGCGTAGGATCTGTCCCTTTTTTTAGCTCTACAGAAGATATTGACGAGGCGACAATTCTCGATGAGGTGATGAAAGCGTCCATCGCCTTATCCAATAAAAAAATCGGTGCAATTATTGTCCTTGAGCGTGAGGTTGGACTAAAAAATTATGTAGACATAGGGATAAAGCTTGATGCTCTTGTCAACAAGGAGATTCTTCAGAGTATCTTTCTGCCCAATTCACCCCTTCACGATGGCGCCGTCATTATTCAAAAAGGAAGACTTACAGCGGGAAGTACTCTGCTCCCTTTGACGACCAATCCTGTTTTTGACAAAACGTTGGGAACCCGTCACCGGGCAGCTCTTGGTCTCACTGATGAAACAGACGCCGTTGTCATTGTTGTTTCTGAAGAAAGAGGGAGGGTGTCCCTGGTTGAGGGGGGGCGAATCATTCAAGACCTCAATGTAGAAGAATTGAGAAAGACGCTCCATGGGCACTTTAATAAAAACAAGCAAAAAGGATTGAGCCTTGCGACCGAATGATATGAGGAACATGTTAAAGGGGGTTTTTACAGAAAACATTCTCTTAAAAGCCATATCCCTTCTTACAGCCATCGTCCTGTGGTTCATTGTTTCCGGTGAGAGAAATACGGAATGGCCCTATCTTATTCCAGTAGAACTAAAAAATATGCCCGCCAACCTGATCGTTACGAACGATATCCCGGAATTTCTGGATGTCAAGATACAGGGGGCAAAAAGTTTTATGATGGAAATCAATCCAAAAGAGATGACGGTGAAAATAAATGTGGCTGAGCTGAAAGAGGGGAGTAACTTTTTCCCGGTTAATCCCAATCACATTAAATTGCCCAGGGGTGCAAAAGTTACAAGGATTCAACCATCTTACATAACTCTTAAGGCTGAAAAACTTGTACAGAAAGAAGTAAAAATAAGAAGTGATGTGCAGGGGAAGCCGGCGGAAGATTACTATGTCGACGCTGTTGAAGTGATTCCTAAAACGATTGAAATTATGGGCGCTGAAGGAGAGATAAAAAGAATCAGGTCAATAAAGACAAACACTATGGACATCTCGGACGTAAAAGAAAGCCTTAAAAAAGAGGTCGCCCTTGATATAATCGGCAGGAAGATCTCGCTGGTAAGAGAGCAAGCTGTGTCGGTAATCGTAAAGGTCAAAGAAGTCAGTGAAAAATTAGAAATTAAAGGTCTGGAAGTGAAGGCCATTAACAGTACCCTGAAAAGTTCTGTATATCCTTCAAAGGTGAATGTTTTACTGGAGGGACCAAAAAGTCTTATTGCCGCAATCAAGAAAGAAAAATCTGTTAAAGCCGTTATCGACGCTGATGGCCTGGCCGCAGGCAAGCGCAAAAGGGAGGTCAGAATTGACATGCCTGATGGAGTTAAGCTATTGTATCTGAATCCTAACAAAGTGACCTTAAGGTTGGAGCAAAAATAATATAAGATACACCTCTGCCCCTTATGATAAGCATAACCCGGCAGGAGGAAAATTTAGTACCTTAGCAATTATCCAGTTTATCTGGGTTAGGGAGGTAAGCATTGAAGAGAAAAAAACTATTTGGTACTGACGGTGTGAGGGGTGTTGCCAACATCGAACCCATGACTTCTGAAACGGCAATGAAGCTGGGTCGGGCGGCGGCTTATGTATTTAAGAACGGTAAAGGGCGACACAGGATTGTTATCGGTAAGGATACACGGCTTTCCGGTTATATGATCGAAACTGCCCTTGCTACAGGCATCTGCTCAATGGGAGCAGATGTTTTACTCGTTGGCCCCCTTCCCACGCCGGGCATTTCCTTTATTACTTCCAGCATGCGGGCCGATGCAGGTGTTGTTATTTCTGCCTCTCATAATCCTTATCAGGACAATGGGATCAAATTTTTTAGTAGAGATGGATATAAGCTTCCCGATGAACTGGAGATGAAGATGGAAGAACTCATCTTTTCGGGGAGTTTAAATGAATTAAGGCCTACAGCCAATGAGGTGGGAAGGGCCTTCCGTATGGAAGATGCCCGGGGGCGATATATCGTTTTTCTGAAAAATTCATTTCCCCAGGGCATGAACCTGGAAGGTTTGAGAATTGTCCTTGATTGTGGTAACGGCGCTGCATATAAAGTGGCCACCTCGGTCCTTGAGGAATTGGGTGCTGAAGTCATACCTATTGGGGTCTCGCCTGATGGTACAAATATTAATGAAGACTGTGGCTCCTTATACCCGGAAGTGATGTGCAATAAAGTAAAAGAGATGAGGGCTGATCTGGGCATCGCTCTTGACGGTGATGCCGATAGGGTCATTTTTGCCGACGAGCAGGGCAATGTGATTGACGGTGATGTGATCATGGCTGTCTGTGCAATCGATATGATAAAAAAGAATACCTTGAAGAAAAAAACGCTTGTTGCCACTGTGATGAGCAACATTGGACTTGATGTTGCCCTAAAGGAAGCGGGGGGCAAAGTTGTGCGTGCCGATGTGGGCGACAGGTATGTCGTTGAAGAGATGCGACGTGGTGGATACAACATGGGTGGAGAACAATCGGGTCACATTGTTTTCCTCGATTATAATACAACGGGTGATGGTACCCTTGCGGCTCTCCAGGTCCTTAAAATAATGAAAGAAAGGAACAAATCCTTATCGGAACTTGCCAAAGTTATGAAATCTTTCCCTCAGACATTGGTCAATGTGAGGGTGAAGAAAAAGATTGAAACAGATGATATCCCCGGATTTTCAGTGGCTGTTAAAGATATAAAATCATCACTTGGCGACAAGGGCAGACTCCTTGTGAGGTATTCCGGCACGGAGCCGGTGTTGAGGCTTATGATTGAAGGGCAGGACAAGTTGTCTATAGAAGAGATGGTCCAGAAATTGTCAGAGCTTGTCAAAAAAGAGATCGGGGAATAAGAGGATGCGAATACCCCTGTACCCCAAAAATGGCGTGAAGTTATTATCAGTGGGATTTAATAAGGTGTCCTTTAATGGAGGTGTTGGTGGCAAAACTTGGAGTTAATATTGATCATGTGGCAACGCTCAGGCAGGCCAGAGGTACCGTCGAACCGGAACCGGTTCTGGCCGCCTCAATGGCAGAACTTGCAGGTGCCGATGGCATCACAATGCATTTACGTGAAGATCGAAGACATATGCAGGATAGAGACCTGGCTTTACTGAGAGACACTGTTAGAACTCGACTCAATCTTGAAATGGCGCCAACACAGGAGATGGTGAAGATTGCTCTGGGAGTTAAACCTGATATGGTAACGTTTGTACCGGAAAAAAGAGCGGAGTTGACAACGGAAGGCGGACTTGAGGTCAAGCTGGCCAAGGATGAGCTTAACAAGTATATTCGCTTGTTGCAGGATGGAGAAATTGCAGTATCTCTCTTTATCGATCCAAATATAGATCAGGTCAAATCGGCCCATAAAGTGGGCGCTGATTATATAGAGATCCATACGGGACGATATGCTGAAGCTAGAAACAGAAAGGAAGAAGAACGCGAGTTTAACGACATAGTCAATGCCGTCAAGATCGGCTCAAAATTAAAGCTGGGCATTAATGCCGGTCATGGGCTTGATTACTGGAATATTAAAAGGCTTCTTCAAATCACAGAGATTGAGGAATATAACATAGGGCATAGCATTATTTCGAGGGCTGTTATGGTCGGTATGGAAAGAGCGGTTCAAGATATGGTAGAGATTATAAAAACGGGATCGACGAAAAACTTTTGATGTGATAGTCGGTATAGGAATAGATATTGTTGAGATAGGGCGTATCCGGCAAGCCAATGAGCGGTGGGGAGATAACTTTACCAGCAGGATTCTTTCTCCACCGGAACTGGCAGCTTTAAAGGGTAAAAGAGATATCCATCCCCATATTTCAGCAAGGTTTGCGGCGAAAGAAGCCTTTTTAAAGGCATTAGGGACCGGTCTGGCCAGGGGAATCAGCTGGCATGACATGGAAGTTAAAAGGGAAAAGGGCCACAGGCCCTTTTTTAGTATCTCAGGGCAGGCGCATAAAATTATGACGGAGATGGGTGTAAAAAAAATACATCTCTCCATGAGTCATGAAAGGCAGTATGCTATTGCACAGGTTATTTTGGAGGATTAGAGCGCTTTGAAGGTTGTCACTGCAGATGAAATGAGAGAGATAGATTCCAGGACTATCGAAGAGTTCCGTATCCCCGGGGTAGTGCTCATGGAAAATGCCGGCAGGGGCGCGGCATGTGCCGTAGAGGATTATATTGCGGACAAAGATATCAATAAAGTCCTCGTCGTTGCCGGTAAAGGGAATAATGGTGGCGATGGTTTTGTCCTTGCCCGTCATCTTGTTAATGGCGGCCTTGATTGTGAAATCTGCCTGGCCGGGAAAGAGTCAGATGTCAGTGGTGACGCCAGAACCAACATGGATGTTGCTTCAGCCATGGGGATAACGATACATGAAATGGTCGAAAATATTGCCTCCCTTGAGAAAGCCATTCACCAATCTGATTTGATTGTTGATGCTCTTTTCGGTACAGGTCTGAACCAACCGGTTAAGGACTTTTATCGTGGCATCATTGATGCCGTCAACTTTTCAGAGCTTCCTGTTATTTCCCTGGATATCCCCTCCGGTCTGGATTCTACAACGGGCCGTCCTTTAGGTGCTGCTATTGAAGCCGACATGACGGTCACCTTTTGTCTTCCCAAGATTGGCTCCATCATTTACCCGGGCGCTGATTATGTTGGAGAGCTTGTTCTTGCAGATATTGGCGCTCCCTACGAACTTCTCGAAAATGATGATTTAAAGACCAGCCTTATTATGGAAGAGGATATGGTCGACATCCTGCTTCCCAGAGAGGGGGATACCCATAAAGGGACTTATGGTCATCTGCTTATTGTTGCCGGTTCCACCGGCAAGAGTGGCGCTGCCGTCATGACAGCCCGGGCAGCCATGAGAAGCGGGGCAGGGCTCGTTACTGTTGCTGCTCCCTCTGGAATTAACAGTATCCTTGAAATGAAGCTCACAGAAGTAATGACTGAACCTCTTTCCGGCAAGGATGAGGCTTTTCTTGACAGCAGCGTCATTGAAGGAGTGATGGCCCTTCTTGACAGGAAAGCCTCAATCATTATTGGCCCCGGTCTTTCCAGAAGGGAAGAGACAGGCAAAATGGTCCGGGAGGTCATGAGTCGACTGAAGATTCCTGCCCTTTTAGATGCTGATGCCCTGTGGCATCTCTCGGATGAGAAGGACATTATCAAAAAAGCTGCGAGCCCTCTTATTCTTACACCTCATCCCGGCGAGATGGCTCAACTTTTGGGTATTTCTTCAAAAGAGGTCCAGGAAGACCGGATTTTGGTTGCCAGAAAATTTGCCACCCATTATAACTGTTATCTCGTTCTTAAGGGCGCCAGAACGCTTGTCGGGACACCGGATGGAGAAGTCTTTATCAACCAGATCGGAAATCCGGGGATGGCCACAGCCGGGACTGGAGATGTGTTGAGCGGTATGATCGGTTCTTTCCTTGGACAGGGGTACTCCCCACTGGAAGCCTGCCTTGCCGGTGTTTATCTTCATGGTCAGGCGGGAGACCTTGCGGCAAATGAAAAAGGGGAAGCTGGTCTGATAGCAACAGATATTATCGAAAAGATTCCGGAAGTGATCAACAAAATCACATCATAATTTTTCTTAATACCCAGTTAAGTTTCTTGTCAACAAAAAGAGGAATAGGGGACCATGAAGAACGCCTTTATTAAAATCTTTCTTTTGATTTATCTCTCTTTTCCCCTTCCTGCACTTGCTCAGCAAAAAGAACTTTCAGCCCTTGATATCATTAAAAAAGTTGACCAGCTTTTAAGGGGAGACAGTGCCCATTCCGTCATGGAGATGACCATTATAAATCCCCGATGGAAAAGGACGCTCAAAATGGAAAGCTGGGAACGTGGCAGAAAAGAATCGCTTGTAAGAATTCTTGCACCAAAGAAGGAGGAGGGTGTTGGCTCTCTAAAGATTGATTATCAGATGTGGAATTATCTCCCGCGAGTCGAGCGCATCATCAAGATCCCCCCGTCTATGATGATGTCGTCCTGGATGGGCAGTGATTTTACCAATGATGATCTCGTTAAGGAATCAAGTATTGTAGAGGATTATAGTCACACACTTTTGGGGACTGTCGACCTCAACGGTACGGATGCCTTTAAGATAGAGGCCATTCCCAAACCTGAAGCGCCTGTTGTCTGGGGAAAACTTTATTTTTTTGTGCGAGAAAAGGATTATGTCCCCCTGCGGCAGGAATATTTCAGTGAATCGGGGGAACTGGTACGGTATCTCAACTTTAGTGATATAAAGGTGATGGGGGGACGCCTTCTGCCTACGGTCTGGGAAATGGTTCCCCTTAATAAAAAGGGAAAAAAGACGATCATTAATCTCATCCAAATTCAGTTTGATCTCCCCTTAAAAGACGAACTCTTCTCATTGAGGAACCTCAAAAAATGGCCTTAACTAGAGATGACGCAGCTCAACCCGGTCTTTTTGAGGTATTAAAGCTATACCTGCTTCTCGGCTGGCGAAATATCTGGCGGCATCCAAGACGCTCCATTCTTACTTTCCTTGCAATTATTTTAGGGCTCATGCTGTTTACCCTTACAAGGGCTATCCAGTTGGGTACTTATGAGAAGATCATTGAAAAGGCGGTAAGGACCCACACCGGTTATATCCAGTTGCATGCCAACGGCTATATGGAAAATCAAAGCCTTGAGTATCTTATGGGCTCAATGGAAGGGATCCATGCCATTCTTGAACAGGTCCCTGAGGTTTTACTCGTTACAGAGAGAATTAATTCTGAAGCGCTAATCGCCAGTGATGAGGGAACGACGGGAACCTCTGTTATCGGTGTGGATCCTGCTAAAGAATTCAAGGTGACAACTCTGGGCGCTAAAATAAAAGAAGGGGCACTCCTCAAAGGTGAGGGGGACATCATCATCGGGGAACGAATGGCCAAAAACCTCAAGGCCTCTGTAGGCAGTGAAATTATTCTCATCGCTAATGGCGCGGACGGTTCCCTTGGTGCGGACCGATTCACAGTTTCAGGGATATTCAGAACAGGTGTGGCGGAATTTGATCGTTCTGTTGTTATGATCGGAATTTACGATGCCGATCTTCTCTATTCAATGTCAAGTCATGTGACGGAAATGGTAATACATCTTAATGATTTCAGTCTGGTGGAAGAAAGGGCTGCGCAAATTAAGGAAATGCTGTCCGGTGAGGATGTGGAAGTGCACTCATGGAAAGAACTTCTCCCTGAAATGGTGCAGACAATTACGCTGGACAATATTGGCGGTCTTGTTATGTTATGGTTCTTTTTCATCGTTGTTGTTGCTGTTATTCTCAACACCATATTGATAACAACGCTTGAACGGGTTAAAGAATTTGGAATCATGATGGCCTTAGGGCTAAAGCCTATCAGAATATTTTTTATGATCAGTCTTGAGGCGGCCATTCTTGTCCTCATTGGTACCTTGATAGGCATTGCCCTTTCATGGGCGGCAGGAAGTTATCTTGAGGCTCATCCTTTCAGTCTCGGTGAAGCTGTATCCCGGATGCAGGAGGAAGTGGGTTTTTCTCCTCTCATCTATACCAGGATGAGCACTGGCCTGCTATTGTCATGGGGGAGCGCACTTTTTGTTGCTTCCATGGTGGTGGCTCTTTATCCTGCCCTTAAGGTTGCAAGGTTAAGTCCTCTCAAGGCGATGCATCCCGGAAGAGGGGAACTCTAAATGGGAAGATATTCAGAGAAATGAACATGGAATGTGAGACCTCTGAGAGCGTCATTGTAAGTATAGCGAATAATCTTTTTCTATTATAGTTCAGATTGCTTCGCCCTCACGTTGTTCCTCGCAATGACCTGTAAAAATAGGAACCTTCGTAGAGGCCTCAATATTTTAATCGCTTGGGGTTGAATTCCCCGCAGCTTGCTGCTTCCTGTCATTCTCGCGAAAGCGGGAATCCAGCCTTATGTAACCCTGGATTCCGGGTCAAGCCCGGAATGACAAGCAAATACTCCGTCAGCTTGCTGCGGGGTTGGTTATTTAATCTTTGAAATCTCCGTCCTTTGGGCGTGGATTCTTTACTAAAAGGCAGATAATTAGTACATGGG
>JADFVM010000310.1 GCA_015222555.1 Pseudomonadota bacterium | reverse complement strand
GCAGTTAAAAAGGCAAAAGAAAATATCACAAAATGGTTAAATGATAATGGTCATCAGGTTAAGCTGGTGGAAGATGATAAAGCTAATTTTCATTTTGAGATCGATTACCCATTGGGCTCTATGAAGAGGCAAAGGATCATTCAGCCAAATGATGTGCCTGAGCTCATCGTTGTTTTAAATGGTGTAGCCATCGCAGATGAGCACAAGAAAGAGATTGAGAAGATGAGCGATGAAGAGAAGGAAAGCTTTTATGATGAAATAAGAAAAGATCTTATTTTCCAGGATAACAGCTATGACATGAACAGTGATGAAAACGGCGTTGTTCAGCAAATGCAGTTTTCCTATGAATTTTACTTTGATGCTCTCACAAAAACACAGCTCTTTAAAAGCCTGCTCCTGAACCACAGAACACTTCTATATATAGTGACCAAGTTCAATGAAAAATTTGGTGTTCCTGAAATGCCTGAGGAAACAAAACCGGAGAATGAGCCTATTCAGTAAAACCGGATATCAGCTTAATAAAAAGGCCGCTCCTGAAACAATCAGGAGCGGCCTTTTTTAATTGGTTTAGCCTTTTATTCTTAAATATGCCTGGTTAACATTAGCCGGCGCAACATCCAGCGTCGGATCCGCCACCCTTAGAGCTGCCTTCCCGAATACCAACTAATTCGGCATCGATCTTATCTCGATCCTCAGAAAGGGGAGAAAGAGGCTTCTCACTTCTAATGCCTGCTTCTATGGGGACATGATCCTTCTTAATGGCTATCATGCCATCAAAAAGCTTAACCTTGTCTTCCTCCTCCAGGTTTTCATTCGTTATAGGGAAAAAGGCCTCGTCTTCCTTAATAATATGGTTGCGTAGATTAATAATCAAAGAGCCGACTAAACCATCAAGGATCTCCCCATCCTGCAATCCGCAACGAAATGCATGAAGCAGCGATATAAATTCCCTGTGATCCTCTTTCATGATAGCGATGAATGAATCCCCCATAGGAACTTCTTTCTCAAGGACAAGGGGGAAAAGAAGCTGCTCTTCCTCCTTTATGGAGTGGAGAATGATGTCATTTTGAACCATGGCAGTTGTCACCCATAAGCCATCAACATCTCTTTTTCGAACCTGACGTTCTATAAGGTCAAGCTTTTTCAGGACCTCCTTATGTTCTGCCTCGAGAAGGACAAAGGGGTCAGAGTCCGAATGTACTTCCTGAGATTCCCCTTCTGCTGCCGCATCAATGGCTTCTTCCACAACCGATAAAGCCTTAAAGGGCTGTGAAAAACCGAGACGGCATACGCCGGAGGGGCTTTTAAATGTATCTTCTGCATCATTGGCTGCAGACAATTCACTGAAAAGAGCCCCATCGAGATACAATTTTCCCTTTCTGCAAAACACTGCGCAGGAGGGATGCAAGCATTCATATTTTATTTTAAGAACCGTATCGGACATAAGTCACCTCTTTTGTTACAATTTGTATTTTTTTACTTGAAGAAACGTGCATTTTATCAGATTTTCTTTTATAATACAAGAACAGTTAAGCACAGCAAAAAGTTCCGCCCTTACTCATTGCAAGAGATGATTGCAACAGGTAATATATTTTTTTATATCAAATCAGAGAAAATCACTCTTGTTAAATTTCATTCAAGATGCCATCTAAAAAAAGTCGTGCCGACACATCCTATTTTTCCGACATTTGCATAGAGCAATGCAAGGGACGATGCTGTAATCCCTGGTGGGGAATTATTTCCTTTCACATAAATAAAAATGGTGGGCTATCGGGCTTAAACAATTTCAAAAATCACCTCATCAGCCAGATAGAAAGACGAAAGGAAAGGATAAAAGAACAATACATAACCAGTGAAAACCCGCCAAGAAGACTTTTCAGCAATCCCATAAAGCAGCATGTCTCTGTCGAAAACATGGAGATTAAAAAAACAACAATCTCTCTGACTTTAAGGGCTATGTTTGCCTTCCGTTGTAACTTTCTCTCAGAAGACAATGTCTGCCTAGTTCACCCATCAATGACAAACAGTGAAGATATTAGGCCACCCCACTGTGGCTATATGGGATCGTTACATGCCACGCAAAATGAAAAAGGCTATTGCAGGATCATTCATACGGCTGAGATATCTCCCGGAGATGATGACGCCGTGACAGAGGCCATCAACATGGAAAAAAATGTCAGCGACAAGTTCTTTAATGAAGGTGTTGATTCAACAGATGAAGCGGCAGATAAAATCATAGGGTTTATCAGCGATTACTGCCGGACTAATGCAGGCCATCTGCTAGAGCTTAAAACAAAATCAGAAACACCGGGACGGAATGATCCCTGTTATTGCGGAAGCGGCAAAAAATATAAAAAGTGTCACGGCCGGTGATAAGCAGCTCATTTAGAAGTCAGGATCAGCATGTCCACACACTATTTCCTCCCGGCTCTGTAAGACTGCGCAAGATATTCTACGGTGTGATGAATTTCAGACTTCACGTTAAAGTGATGAAGCGCATCATCAATATGCGTCTTGCAGGCAGGACATCCCGTTGCCACTCCACTGGCGCCTGAGTCTTTAATCGCTTCAACCTTTCCCTTTGCGATAGCCATGCTCATCTCATAATCGTTGAAAGACACCTCTCCTCCGAAGCCACAGCAATCGCAGGGTTTTCTCATCTCCACAAATTCCAGTCCCGGTATCGCTCTGAGAATTTCCCTTGGTTCATCCTTAACATCCTGTCCTCGGCTGAGGTGACAGGGATCATGCCAGGTTACTTTTTTATTAACCGTCCCAAGACCTTTGGTATAATCGGTATATTCGGCCAGGTATTTGTGGATATCCATAACTAGCGGGGATAATTTTTTAGCATTCTCATCATCCACCCAACTGTCATAATGCTTCAATGTGGAACCGCATGTGGCACAGGACGTGATAACGGCGTCTACATCGAGGGAGGTAAAGCGTTCAATGTTTTTTCGCGCCAGGCTTGAAGCGGTCTCCCTGTCACCGTTAGAAAGAAAGGGGATGCCGCAGCAAAGCTCGTCTTCCACCATGACAACCTCAATACCATTATGCTGCAAAACCTCTATGGTCGCCTCACCAATATTCTGATATATGGAGTTGGTGGCACATCCCACAAAAAAGGCAACACGACCTTTAGGTTCATCAACGCTCTGAACACCTTTATAAATGTTTCTTAGCGGCTTCCCTCCCACGTCAGGAAAGGAACGTTTAATTCCGTTGACCTTGAGAGCTAAGGGCAATGGAAAGCTGTCGGGCAAGGGGTCATAGAAGATTCTTTTAAGTATGCCAAAAAACCTTAAGAAATAGGCAAAAGGCCAGCCCCTTAAAACAAGCCCCTTTGAGAAAAACTTCATCAGAGGATTACAGCCAAAACTTTCGGCAATTTCAGCTTTGGCAGCGTAGATTATTTCGTCCACCTTGACATCGCTTGGGCAGGCAACAATGCACCGTTTACAATCCAGGCAACTGTTTATTCTCTTTGCAAATCCTTTCGTAATGTCAAGCCTGCCATCAATAACGGCATCGACGAGTGCCATGCGTCCCCGTGCCACCATAGATTCATCACCGGCAACTGAATAGGTAGGACACGTCGACTGGCACGCGCCACACCTGACACAATGAGAAACCTCATCCTTGTATTTTTGAAGATATTTTAAGGGCATGTTTAATTACTATTCCCGCCAGTGAATTTAACCTGAACCGCTATTTCTTCACTGACAGAATCATGATATAATCACAAATGTTGATTGCTCTTGATTTGTACTTTGTAATATAATGGAAAATTCAGGTCTGCCGGGAGGCATTTGTTTATATTAGACCTATTTTAGCACTTAAATATCCATGGCTACAATTTTTTTAATTTTCATGAACTTATAGAAACAATCCACATACTAAAGAATAAAGGAGCAATAAACTGAACGCTTTAAAAGACAGTCATGGCCGCTTAATAACCTATATGCGCATATCGGTAACAGACAGGTGCAACATGCGCTGTACTTACTGTATGCCGGCAGAGGGCTTTGACTCTGTTGCCCACGCCAATATTCTCACCTATGAAGAAATTTTGCGCATTGTCCGCATCTCCAGTCAAATCGGTGTAAAGAAATTCCGCATCACCGGTGGTGAACCACTGGTTAGAAGGGGAATTGTTGAACTTGTTAAGGAAATGAATTCCATTGATGGCGTTGAAACAACTTTCACAACCAATGGCCTGTTGCTGGAAGAAATGGCTGAGTCACTTAAAGGGGCGGGCGTAAAAAGACTAAACATCAGTATTGATTCCTTAAAACGGGAGCGCTTTCATAAAATTACTCTCACAGACAAACTTGACAAAGTATTGAGAGGCATCGAAAAAGCGCATGAGGTTGGATTTAATCCCATTAAGCTAAATGTCGTTGCAATAAAAGGTTTCAATGATGACGAAATTATGGACTTCGTCGCCCTCGCCAAAGACCGACCCTACCATGTCCGCTTCATTGAGTTCATGCCTATGCGTGAAAACAGCTGGGACCGCGATCAGTTTATGGCTTGCGACGAAATCGAAGGCGTTATAAAAAATAACCTGCCCCAGCCACTGATCGCTGTTCATGAAAAAAACTCACCTTCCAGAGATTATTCGATTGACGGCTATGCTGGCAGGATCGGGTTAATTTCCCCTGTTTCTCGTCACTTCTGTGACTCCTGCAACCGGATTCGACTGACCTCTGACGGCCATATCAAGTCTTGCCTGTTAAGAGAAGGAGAAGAGGATATAAAAACAGCCATGAGAAAGGGCGCTACCGATGAAGAAGTGAAATTCCTGATCAGTCGCGCCGTTATTCTGAAAGGCGCGGGTCACTCCTTAGGGGATAGTGAAACTCCCCTTGAAAACGCTGACAGGCCAATGACTCAAATCGGGGGATGAGCCCTTAGCTTAAAACTCTATCCTGCCTCCATAGTTCTATGCATTTAACTCTTCATGCTATTTTAACCATCCAAAGGCAGAGTCCATTGAGAGCCTTACTATTTTCAGTAGGGGCTCGAGAAAGTCTGTCATAAGAAAAAGACTGACCACAAGGCCAATGATTCCAACTGCGTAAACACCTATTGATAATTTTTTCATTCTATCCAGGTCTCATATCTGTTACTTGTCAGCCTGCCTTTCAAATCAATGTTTGCCCGGAAATCCACCCTTGCCTGAAAAAGCCATATAGAGAGAATAGATACAGACGCCGAGTGCAAGCGCCATTTCGAAGTATAAAAATGCCACCCCGTATTTGTACCAGGGTTCATATTCATAATCAGGATCTTTTTGCATCGAGCCGCCCATAATCAAATACCTCCCATGTATTTACAACTAACTCTCACCAAGCCAACTCTCTTTTGACCTGATACCTTTGTCTTCAGGATGCTGATCCCAGTGCATGGCCCATGCAATGAAGATCATAAATGGGATAAACATCAATACACCGACTACCGCATATCCCATATGGATATTCTCCATATTTGAAAAAACAAGGGGATAAATAATACCGCCTGTACAGGATATACCCCCGATAAAACCGGTTGCAGTACCCGGGCGAGAATGAAACATAAGGGGAACAACGGCAAATGTCGAACCTGTGCCAAAACTGACTGTTATTCCAAATATGGCAAGAAAAAGCACGGACACGACAAGGTTATTGGAAAGGCCGGCAAAGGTAAGAGCAATCATTGTTATGGTAATACAAAGCATGGCAAAGAAAACAAAGTGCAAGCGCGGCGAATAGGGAAGCGCTTTGGAGATGACGGGAAATGGCATCCAGCTCTTGTGCTGCCATAAATCAGACATATATCCTGAAAAGGGCCTGAAAAGGGACGCATTAAAGGACTGAACGGCAGCAAAGGTACCTGCTGCAATCTGTACCTGCTGAACGCCTTCAAAACCGAGTTCCTGGATGGCATCTGCAAACCCCCTGGCATAATAACCCGGAAGCCAGGCATTCATCCCGATCTCCAGACCGAAGGACATGGCATAGGCCAGCATGAGCGCAATGGCGGCATAACGCGTCCAGACAAAGGCGGTGTCTCTCAAGGTGGCGGTCTTCTTCGTCATAGCCGCCTGTTCGGCGCTTTTTGCAGGCACACCGCGTGCAAGCACCCAGAAGGCGATAATGATAGCAATAATCCCCAGGTGCAGGAAGGCGCTGGAATAATCTGTTCCATAAAACCTGGGCAGCAAAAGTGCTCCCACTCCGGCACCAACGTTACCCGTGCCGGCATAAAGTCCTTCAGCAGCCCCCATCTCCTGCTTCTCAAACCATTGCGCAACATGCTGAATGCCAATGACAAAGGAAATGCCCGCCATTGCCACAATGACGCGTGTTATAAAGAGGATTTCATAGCTCGGTGCATAGGCTGAGATAATACTCATGACGCCTGTAACAATTAGTACCATGGCAAAGGATTTGGGTGCACCGAACTTATCTGCAGCCCAGCCGGCCAGAGGACGCATAATTGGTGCCAGCCAGATGGCCGAACTGGCAAGAAGCCCCATCTGCTTAATGTTGAGGCTGAATTCCTGGGCAATACTTGGACTGAATGCGGCAGTGGCAAACCACATGAGAAAGCACCAGAAAAAAGCAACTGCTGCGATAATTAACTGTTCCACCTTATGCGTACCCATAATCACCCCTCTTTATATAAAATATACCATATAATTTTCTCTTTATTACAAAGGGGCAAAGAATAAAGGGTATCTCTATTAATTCTGGACGAGTAGCTAAGTGAATTTAAAAAGTCGAATTCAAGGCAAAAATTGCAGCGAATAGCAT
>JADFVM010000309.1 GCA_015222555.1 Pseudomonadota bacterium | reverse complement strand
GGGTATTCATATTTACTGAGAAGCTCTCTTACTTCCAGCTCCACAAGCTCCATGAGTTCCTCGTCATCCACCATATCGGCCTTATTCAGAAAAACCGTCAATGCAGGAACACCAACCTGTCTTGCAAGAAGGATATGCTCTCTTGTCTGCGGCATAGGACCGTCAGCGGCGCTGACAACCAAGATAGCGCCGTCCATCTGGGCCGCACCGGTAATCATATTCTTTACATAGTCGGCATGACCGGGACAGTCAACATGGGCATAGTGCCTGTTCTCTGTCTCATACTCTACATGGGCCGTTGCAATGGTAATACCCCGCTCTCTTTCCTCAGGGGCATTATCTATCATGTCATAACCCTTAAACTCGGCGCCGCCACGTGATGACAATACTCTCGTGATCGCTGCCGTTAATGTCGTCTTTCCATGGTCTACGTGACCGATCGTTCCCACATTTACATGAGGTTTCGTTCTCTCAAACTTTGCTTTTGCCATAACTTAATTCCTCCCTAGCCCAGATAAACTGGATAAGTATCTTTACGAAATAATTTTCTGACAGAAAATCGCAGAAAATTTTTTCTAAGTTACTAAAACATGATCCTAAATACTTATTGGCCCTTAACCTTGGCAATTATTTCTTCTGCTATACTATTCGGTACCCGCTCATAGTGAGCAAACTGCATCGAATAAGTCGCTCTTCCCTGTGTAGCCGACCTAAGGTCGGTAGAATACCCGAACATCTCAGACAGCGGTACCTCGGCGTTAACAATTTTCAGATTACCTCTGTCTTCCATGGATTGAATCTTTCCCCTTCGCGAGTTAAGATCACCTATCACATCGCCCATGAAATCTTCCGGCACGGACACCTCAACAGCCATTACAGGTTCAAGAATGACGGGGCCAGCCTTAGCCGCACCAGCCTTAAATCCCATCGATCCTGCAATTTTAAAGGCCATCTCAGACGAGTCAACATCATGATAGGAACCATCATAAAGAGTGGCCTTTAAATCGACAAGCGGATAGCCGGCTCTCACGCCGTTTTCCATCGCTTCGTGTATGCCCTTACCGACAGCAGGAATATACTCCGAGGGGACAACTCCACCTTTAATCTTATTTATAAACTCATAACCGGCTCCGGGCTCATTAGGTTCAAGCTCCAGCCACACATGACCATACTGACCACGACCACCGGACTGTTTGACGTACTTGCCTTCAGCCTGAACTTTTTTAGTGATAGCCTCTCTATAGGCCACCTGAGGTTTACCAACATTGGCCTCAACCTTGAACTCCCTCATCATTCTGTCAACGATAATCTCAAGATGAAGCTCACCCATGCCGGAAATAAGCGTCTGCCCCGTCTCTTCGTCAGTCTTAACCCTGAAGGAAGGGTCCTCTTTTTCAAGCTTTGAAAGTGCCACACCCATCTTCTCTTGATCGGCTTTTGTTTTTGGCTCAATGGCAACAGAGATAACGGGTTCCGGGAATTCCATCCTTTCAAGGATCACTGAATTCTCCTCATCACACAATGTATCGCCCGTCGTTGTCACCTTAAGACCAACAGCCGCAGCGATATCACCTGCAGTAACCTCTTTCACCTCTTCACGCTTATTGGAGTGCATTTTGACGATACGACCAATGCGCTCTTTTTTATCTTTTGTAGAATTATACACATAAGAGCCGGCTTCAATTTTACCGGAATAGACCCTGAAATAGGTAAGATTACCGACAAATGGATCGGTAGCTATCTTGAAAGCAAGTGCCGAAAAGGGCTCACTCGCATCGGCTTTCCTCAAAACAACCTCATCGGAATCAGGCAACTTTCCTTCCATTGGCGGAATATCGAGGGGTGAAGGCAAATAATCAACAACAGCATCAAGAAGCTGCTGAACACCCTTATTCTTAAAGGCAGATCCACACAAAACAGGAACAAAATCAAAACCCAACGTTCCCTTCCTGATACCGGCAACCAACTCCTCTTGAGACACCTCTCCACCTTCAAGGTATTTTTCCATCAAGTCGTCATCGGCCTCAGCCACAGCCTCAACCAATTTCTCCCTATAATCTTCAGCCTGTGCCTTAAGCTCATCAGGAATTTCACATTCGGTAAAGGTCATACCCAGGCTTGCTTCATCATAAACAATAGCCTTCATCTTGACAAGATCAACGATACCGGCATAATTTTCCTCTGCGCCCACAGGTATCTGAAGAGCAACCGGATTTGCGCCCAGACGCTCTCTAATCATTGAAACACCTTTAAAAAAGTCGGCACCCACCCTGTCCATCTTATTCACAAAGGCGATACGCGGGACCTTGTACTTGTCCGCCTGCCGCCAAACCGTTTCCGATTGCGGCTCCACGCCCGAGACAGAACAGAAAACAGCAACGGCACCATCAAGCACCCGGAGAGATCTCTCAACCTCAATCGTGAAATCAACATGGCCCGGCGTGTCTATAATGTTAATCCGGTGATCCCTCCAGGAACAGGTCGTCGCCGCAGAGGTGATAGTAATACCCCTCTCCTGCTCCTGCTCCATCCAGTCCATAGTGGCCGCCCCGTCATGGACTTCACCTATCTTATAGGAAACACCGGTATAATAGAGTATTCTCTCTGTAGTCGTTGTCTTACCGGCATCAATATGTGCCATAATGCCGATATTTCTGGTTGTATCTAAATTTGCCAATTCAAAAAACCTCTCAAAATAGAACTCTTACCAACGATAATGTGCAAAGGCCCTGTTCGCGTCAGCCATCTTGTGCATCTCATCCTTCCGTTTAAAGGCGCCACCCCTTGAGCTTGCGGCATCCAAAAGCTCACCCGCCAAGCGCTCTCTCATTGTTTTTTCCGAGCGAGCCCTGGAATAGGAAACCAACCACTTCATTCCAAGAGCAGACCGCCTCTCCGGCCTTACCTCTACCGGCACCTGATAGGTTGCGCCACCAACTCTTCTGGCCTTAACCTCAACCTGAGGCTTCACATTCTCAATGGCCTTCTTAAAGGTCTTAAGAGGATCTTCCTTCACCCTCCCCTCGATAATATCAAAGGCCCCGTAGAGTATTTTTTCGGCCGTACTCTTCTTCCCACCCATCATCAGCTTACAAACAAATTTGGAAATTGTCTTATCACCATACTTCGGATCGGCTATTACTTCTCTTTTCGGAACTTCTCTTCTTCTTGGCATAGATATCCCTCACTAACATAACCCAAGGCTACTACTTAGGTCTTTTTGCTCCATACTTTGAACGACTCTGCTTCCTGTCCTGGACACCCGCCGTATCCAACACACCCCTAACCATGTGATACCTGACACCCGGCAAATCCTTCACCCTGCCCCCTCTCAACAAAACAACAGAGTGCTCCTGCAGATTATGCCCCACACCAGGGATGTAGGACGTAACCTCTATCCCATTAGTGAGCCTAACCCTGGCAACTTTTCTAAGCGCCGAATTCGGCTTCTTCGGAGTTGTCGTATATACACGAACACAGACCCCCCGCCTTTGCGGGCACTGCTCTAAAGCAGGGGCCTTTTCCTTTTTTCTTAGCTTTTTCCTACCTTTTCTTACTAATTGATTAATGGTTGGCATTACCAATACTCCTCAAAATACCATCTCAAAAAACGTTAAACCTTCAAGAGCAACAAAGCCGTTCAGTTTATATTAAACCAGCAACTCTGTCAAGAATATTTTTCGCTAAATTTTTAACCTGGATTGATCTACTGCCTACGAACATAACAGATCCGCAGAGAACCACAAACGAACTAACTTCGAAATTATCCACTTACGTTTGCCAACTTTTTCTCTTCTTCTTCTGCAGTGTTACTTTCTACCAGCTCAGCCTTCAATTCAACGCCGCTATACCTTAAGAGGCCTGTTCCTGCCGGAATAAGTCTACCCATAATCACATTCTCTTTGAGCCCTCTAAGATAGTCAGACTTTCCTTCAATAGCGGCCTGCGTCAGCACCTTTGTTGTCTCCTGGAATGATGCAGCAGAAATGAAACTTTCTGTACTCAAAGAAGCCTTGGTAATGCCAAGAAGCAGTGGTTCTGCCGTTGCGGGCGTTCCTCCATCGGCGAGGACTTGTTCATTAGCATCTCTAAATACATTTTTCTCGATCTCATCACCCGGCAACAGGTTGGTGTCACTACTATCCTTAACCTTGACTCTCCTGAGCATTTGACGAACAATAACTTCAATATGTTTGTCGTTAATCTTAACGCCCTGAAGTCTGTACACCTCCTGAACTTCATCGACAAGATATTTGGCAAGTTCTTTTTCCCCCCTGATTTTCAAAATATCGTGAGGATCAATAGAGCCATCCATGAGCGATTCACCTGCAGTTACCCAGTCGCCTTCATGCACGCTGATATGTTTCCCTTTAGGGATAAGATATTCTTTGGGCTCACCAACTTCGGGCGTGACAACAACCTTTCTCTTCCCTTTAGTGTCTTTACCGAAAGCCACACGCCCATCAATCTCCGAAACGACTGCCATCTCTTTGGGTTTTCTTGCCTCAAACAACTCGGCTACCCTGGGAAGACCACCGGTAATATCTTTCGTCTTCGTCGTCTCCCTTGGAATCTTTGCAAGGATATCGCCTGCATTCAGAATGCCGGCTTCAGTAATTATTATATTTGCGCCCACCGGCATCTGGTACCTGCCCACCGTTTTTCCATTTTCATCCTTGATAGAGACCCGCGGTCTCATTGATGAATCTTTATACTCAACAATAATCTTTCTCGAGAGGCCAGTAACCTCATCAACCTGTTCCTGCATGGTGACTCCCTCAATAATGTCACCAAACTTCACCGTTCCTGATTTGTCAGTAAGAATTGGAATTGTATAAGGGTCCCACTCTGCCAACAGGGAGCCTCTTTGCACGGCATCACCTTCCTTGACCATTAACTTGGCGCCATAAACAAGAAGATAACGTTCTCTTTCTCTACCTGTATCATCAACCACGGTCACTTCGGCATTTCTGTTCATAACGATAAGGTTACCCTCCCCGCTGGTAACGCTAACTAGACCAATGAATTTCACAGCGCCATCATTTCTTGATTCAAGCGTTGTCTGCTCTGCCCTTCTACTGGCAGTTCCACCAATATGGAAAGTCCTCATCGTAAGCTGTGTCCCCGGTTCTCCAATTGACTGAGCGGCAATGATTCCCACCGCCTCACCGATATTGATCATGTTCCCCCGGGACAGATCTCTTCCATAACATTTTCCGCAAATTCCTATTTTTGATGTACAGGTAAGTACGGATCTTATAAGCACTCTGTCAACACCCGAGCTCTCAATCTTCTCGACCAGGTCTTCATCTATCTCCGTTTTTGCCTTAACAAGAATTTCATCAGTCACAGGGTCCTTAATATCTTCAAGAGCAACACGACCCAGGATCCTGTCCCCTATCGTTTCAATGACTTCCCCACCCTCTACCAGAGCAGACACAGAAATACCGTCAATGGTATCACACTCCTCTATAGTAATTATGACATCCTGGGAAACGTCAACGAGTCGTCTGGTAAGATACCCAGAGTTCGCCGTTTTTAGCGCTGTATCGGCAAGCCCCTTTCGCGCCCCATGAGTAGAAATGAAATATTGGAGGACTGTCAAGCCGTCTCTGAAGTTTGAGGTAATGGGTGTTTCGATAATCTCGCCCGAAGGTTTTGCCATCAATCCCCTCATACCTGCTAACTGCCTGATCTGCTGCGCACTACCCCTGGCACCGGAATCGGCCATCATAAAGATAGGATTAAAGCTCGGTATTTTTTTCTCATTGCCTTCTTCATCAATGATATTGTCCGTTCCAAGTTCCTTCATCATGGCATCGGCAATTTCTTCAGTCGCATGAGCCCAAATATCGATAACTTTATTATACCTCTCACCATCCGTAATCAGACCTTCCGTATACTGATCACCGATCTCAACAACCTCCTGTTGCGCTGCGCTGATGAGATCGTCTCTGCTTGCAGGAATAACCATATGATCAATACATATCGATATGCCGGCCATGGTTGAATGCTTAAACCCGAGGTTTTTAAGTTGATCTGCAAGAATGACTGTCTTCTTGGCACCGGCAAGCCTGAAAGAATGTTCGATTAATATTCCCAGCGCTTTTTTTGTCATCACCGTATTGATTGTATCAAAAGGGATTTCCTGCGGAATAATCTCGCTAAGGATAACCCTTCCAACTGTGGAATCAACAATCTTGCCATCGACTCTGACTTTGATCTTCGACTGCAGGTCAACCTCACCGGCATCATAGGCTGAAATTACCATATCACAGGTAGGGAAAGCCATTCCTTCCCCTTTAGACAGAGACCTTTCTCTAGTCATATAATAAAGCCCGAGCACAATATCCTGACTGGGAATAATGATCGGTTTACCGCTGGCAGGCGAAAGGATGTTATTTGTTGACATCATGAGGACTCTTGCCTCCAATTGCCCCTGGATGGACAAAGGGACATGGACAGCCATCTGGTCGCCATCAAAGTCCGCATTATAAGCGGTACACACAAGCGGATGAAGTTGTATCGCTTTACCGGCTGCAAGGATCGGCTCAAAGGCTTGAATACCAAGGCGGTGTAGCGTTGGCGCTCTGTTGAGCAATACGGGATGCTCCCTGATCACCTCATCCAGGATATCCCATACTTCAGGTTTTTCCTCATCCACCATTTTCTTGGCATTCTTTATGGTGGTAACAAATCCGCTCTCTTCAAGTTTGTTATAAATAAAGGGTTTAAAGAGCTCTAGGGCCATCTTTTTAGGAAGTCCGCACTGGTGCAACTTAAGCTCGGGCCCGACAACAATAACGGATCGCCCTGAGTAATCAACACGTTTGCCCAGTAGATTCTGCCTGAAGCGTCCCTGTTTTCCTTTAAGCATGTCACTCAAAGACTTGAGTGGCCGCTTGTTCGGCCCCGTAATGACCTTTCCTCGTCTCCCATTATCAAAGAGCGCATCGACGGATTCCTGAAGCATCCGTTTTTCATTTCTAATAATGATATCAGGCGCATTCAAATCAAGAAGTCTTTTCAGCCTGTTATTTCTATTAATGACCCTTCTATACAAATCATTAAGATCTGACGTGACAAACCTGCCTCCCTCGAGAGGGACCAAGGGCCTGAGATCGGGCGGGATGACTGGAATAACTGTCATTATCATCCACGATGGCTTATTATCCGAAAGCCTGAAAGCATCTACAATTTTAAGTCTTTTTGCCAGCTTTTTTCTCTTGGCATCAGAATTCGTTTCCCTCAACTCGCTCCGAAGTGTCACAGAGATTTCTTCAAGTTCCAAGTCATCAAGGAGTTCCTTTACAGCTTCAGCACCCATGCCGGCTTCAAATTCTCCGGCATACTCTTCTACGGCCTTATAGTACTCTTCTTCTGTAAGAAGCTGTCTCTCCGTTAAAGGCGTCTCTTTAGGATCAAGAACAATATAAGCCTCAAAATAAAGAACTTTTTCTAGATCTTTAAGGGTAATGTCCAAAAGATTACCAATTCTACTTGGCAGGCTTTTCAGAAACCAGATATGAGCGACAGGTGTGGCAAGTTCAATATGCCCCAGTCTTTCTCTTCTGACCTTGGACTGTATAACCTCGACTCCACACTTTTCACAGACCACCCCGCGATGCTTCATTCGTTTAAATTTACCGCAATTACATTCATAGTCCTTGATAGGGCCAAAAATCTTCGCACAGAAAAGGCCGTCCCTTTCCGGTTTAAATGTTCGATAATTTATGGTTTCCGGTTTCTTAACCTCTCCGTGAGACCACTCCATAATTTTTTCCGGAGATGCTATTGAAACCTTAATTCCTTTAAAATTTAATGGATCCTTTGGCTTTTCAGTATAACTAAAAAAGTCTTCCAAGGCTATCCCTCCTGTTCCTGCACTAACTGTCTAAAGATTTTACTATAATCTAACCCGGATGAACCGGATAAGGACCTTCACGAAATTAATTTCTAAGGGACTAATCCTCAAGAAGTTCTACATTGAGTCCGAGACTCTGCATCTCCTTGATGACAACATTAAACGATTCCGGAAGGCCAGCTTCCAATACATTTTCGCCCTTTACGATACTTTCGTACATTCTGGTACGACCCGCTACATCATCCGATTTGACGGTGAGAAATTCCTGTAGACAATGAGCAGCACCATAGGCTTCCATAGCCCACACTTCCATTTCTCCCAGCCTCTGACCACCAAATTGGGCCTTTCCTCCCAGAGGTTGCTGCGTAACCAGCGAGTAGGGGCCAGTCGACCTTGCATGAATCTTATCATCCACAAGATGGTGAAGCTTAAGCATATACATGACACCCACAGTAACCTCTTGATCAAAAGGTTCGCCCGTTTTTCCATCATAAAGCCTATCCTGTCCCGAGGTGGGAAGATCGGCGAGTGCAAGCAAACGTTTAATCTCTCCTTCCGAGGCACCCTCAAAAACACCGGAGGCCATAAATACACCTTTAGACAGTTTTTCAGCCATTGCCAGCACCTCATCATCAGACAGGGCATCTATAAACTTGTCCATCTCGGGTGTATTATAAATCTCTTTGATGAATCCCCTGTATTTTGCAGGGCTGTAATTCTCATCAATATGTTTCTTTATTTTCTCACCAAGCCCGAGCGCTGCTCTGCCAAGGTGTGATTCGAGGATCTGCCCGACATTCATACGTGACGGGACACCAAGGGGGTTTAACACAATATCAACAGCTGTTCCATCTTTCAAGTAAGGCATATCTTCAACAGGAACTATTTTCGAAAGCACCCCTTTATTACCGTGACGCCCTGCCATTTTATCCCCGACAGAAAGCTTTCTTTTGATTGCTACAGATATTTTTACCATCTTAATAACACCAGGCGGAAGCTCATCACCTCTTTTTAGCTTATCCAGCTTTTCCTCGAAATAGTGATTTATGAATTCCTTCTGCTCTTCCAGGGAAGCTAAAAGCTTCTCCAGTTGCTCTGACACTTCCAGAGCACCCTTAACCTCTATGCTCTGCCAGCAGTTTGAAGGCATTTGGTCAATAATTTCTGGTGTTATCTTTTTACCCTTTTCAAACCAAACTTTTCCTGAATCGGGATCTATTATTTGTGAAGCCGTCGTTTTATCGGCAATTAAACTTTTAACTTTGTCATAAATACCAGTTTGAATAATTCTTAATTCATCTTCCTGGTCCTTTATAAACTTTGCTTCGGTTTCATCCTCCAGATACTGTGCTCGTTCATCCTTTTCCACACCTCTTCGGGAAAAAACCTTGGCATCGATTACTGTACCTTCAACACCGGGAGGAACTCTCTGGGATGTATCTTTAACATCACCGGCCTTTTCACCAAAGATGGCTCTCAGAAGCTTCTCTTCCGGTGTGAGCTGAGTTTCGCCTTTAGGCGTTATCTTACCAACAAGGATATCATTAGGTCTGACTTCAGCACCGATTCGAATAATACCACTTTCATCGAGGTCTTTTAGCTGTTCCTCTCCAAGGTTTGGGATGTCTCTGGTAATCTCCTCCTTACCCAGCTTGGTATCCCTGCAAACACATTCAAACTGCTCAATATGAACGGATGTGTAAACATCATCAACGAGCACTTTTTCACTGATGAGGATGGAGTCCTCAAAATTATAACCATTCCAGGGCATAAAGGCGACAACCACATTCTTTCCAAGGGCAAGTTCACCTTCCTCAGTGGACGGCCCGTCTGCAATGACCTCTCCCCTTTTCACATTGTCGCCAACTCCCACAATAGGTCTCATATTAACACAGGTGTTCTGATTGGATCGCTGGAACTTAATAATACTATATATGTCAACACCGGCACCTTTATCACTTTCATCACCCGTAATTTTCACCACAATTCTTGTAGAGTCAACAGACTCAACGACACCGTCATTTTTTGCAACAACGGTAACACCTGAATCTTCGGCGACAACACCTTCCATACCGGTCCCTACAAGTGGGGCCTGTGCCTTCAGAAGCGGAACGGCCTGCCTCTGCATATTAGAACCCATAAGCGCTCTGTTGGCATCATCATTTTCCAAGAACGGAATGAGAGATGCCGCCACACTCACCAACTGCTTTGGCGATACATCCATGAAGCCAACCTCTTCTGGCCTTACCATGGCGAAGTCGCCGCCAATTCTTGCTGAAACCAGGTCATTCACAAATCGGCCCTTTTTATCCAGCGGTGCACTTGCCTGCGCAATGACTTGCCCTTCCTCTTCAAGAGCAGACATATACCTCACTTCATCGGAAACAACAGCCCCTTTGACGACTCTATAGGGTGTCTCCAAAAAGCCTAATTTGTTTACCCTGGCATAGGTACTCAGTGATGCAATGAGACCAATATTTGGCCCTTCAGGCGTTTCAATCGGACAGATTCTTCCATAGTGAGTCGTATGGACATCCCTCACCTCGAAACCAGCCCGTTCTCTAGTAAGACCACCTGGACCCAAGGCACTGACCCTTCTTTTGTGTGTAATTTCAGATAAGGGATTGGTCTGATCCATAAATTGTGAAAGTTGACTGCTGCCAAAGAACTCCTTAATTACAGCAGAAACCGGCTTTGCATTAACAAAGTCATGGGGCATTAAGGTTTCCGGCCCCTGAATACTCATTCTTTCTTTAATAATTCTTTCCATTCTGACGAGACCAATTCGATATTGATTCTCAATGAGTTCACCCACTGCCCGGACACGTCTGTTTCCGAGATGATCAATATCATCAACCTCGCCAATACCATTTTTCAGATCTATGAGATAACGTACAGTCTCAACGATATCCTCTTTAGTCAGCGTTCTGACTTCACGAGGTGTTTCTGCCTGGAATTTATGATTAAACTTCAACCTACCCACTTCTGAGAGGTCATATCTTTCCGAGTTGAAAAAGAGATTTTCAAATAGAATCTTTGCCGCCTCCATCGTGGGGGGCTCGCCTGGGCGCAAACGTCTGTATATCTCTATAACCGCATCATCACAACTACTTATGTTGTCCATCATGAGCGTATCTCTGAGATAGGTACCGACAGTGAAGGGATCCATGAATAGCAATCCAAACTCTTCAATGCCGCACTTTTTTAACTCATCGAACTTGCCCTCAGTCAATTCCGCGTTACACTCAAGAATAACCTCACCGGTTTTGGTGTCTACGATATCTCTTGAGACGAATCTGCCAATAATCTCTTCAAGCTCAACAGGGATAATTTTCATTCCAGCTGCCACAAGCTTTTTAATGCCGCCCCTTGTATATTTCCTGCCTTTTTTAACGAGAATTTCCCCTGACTTTGGATCCACAACATCAGCAATCGCTCTTTGACCCCTGAGCATATCGGGATCCATTTGTTTAAAAAGTCCCTCTTTCTTTATCTGTATAAATTCTGTTTTATAGTAGATATTGAGAAGTTCCTCTGCTGTATAGCCAAGAGAACGAAGCAATACAGTTGCAGGGAGTTTGCGTCTTCTATCTATCCTGACATGAAGAATATCCTTAGGATCAAATTCCAAATCAAGCCAGGAACCTCTGTAAGGAATTATTCTTGCGGAATAAAGCACCTTTCCACTGGAATGTGTTTTCCCTTTATCACTGTCAAAAAATACGCCGGGAGATCGATGTAACTGGCTGACAATTACCCTCTCCGTGCCATTAATAATAAATGTCCCCTTCTCTGTCATCAAAGGGATTTCACCAAAATAAACTTCCTGCTCTTTAACATCGCGAATACTTTTCCCTTCATCGCTCACGTCCCAAACAACAAGCCGTATCTTCACCTTAAGGGGTGCGGCAAAGGTCATACCCTTCTGGATGCATTCACTCACATCATAACTTGGTTTTCCTATTTTATAGGAAACAAATTCCAGCGAAGACGTTTTATTAAAATCATAAATAGGGAATACACTTTTGAACGCTCCCTGCAGCCCCATTTCTTCTCTGGCTTCTGGATCCACCTTAGACTGAAGAAATCTTTCATATGATCTTTTCTGAGTCGCTATAAGGTTCGGAAGTTCAACAATGGAAGGTATTTTGGAAAAGTCTTTTCTAATTCTTTTACAACGAGAGGTCATCTTTCCTCCTCGAAATTATGTGGCTAATTATAAAAATCTCTACGTAAATTAACGGCTCGGCTTAAAAAGTGGAGCCCCCTTTTTCAATATAGGGGGCTCCACGGAAAAACAAAAAAATTCAACAAGTTACTTTAATTCAACAGTCGCGCCTTGTTCTTCGAGCTTTGCCTTTAACTCTTCGGCTTCTTCTTTTGAAACACCCTCTTTTACTGGCTTAGGTGCACCATCAACAAGATCTTTTGCCTCTTTGAGACCAAGGCCGGTAACCTCTCTGACCGCTTTAATAACCTGGATCTTCTTGTCGCCTACAGCAGTGAGTACAACAGAAAACTCTGTCTTCTCTGCAACAGCAGCTTCACCGCCACCGGACGCAGCGACAGCAGCAGCAACAGGCGCAGCGGCAGAAACACCGAATTTTTCTTCAAGTTCTTTCACGAGTTCAGAGAGCTCGAGAACAGACACTCCCTCTAGATATTTAACTACCTCTTCCTTTTTTACAGCCATTTTCTTTCCTCCGTATAAAACGTATATTTAATTATCTTTTTTTTCATTAATTGCAGCAAGGACCTGAACGAGTTTTCTCTGATTACCGACAAGAACGTTGACAAAACCGGTCATAGGCCCGTTCATGACACTCAAGAGCTGTGATAGCAATATCTCTTTAGAAGGCAGCTTCGAAAGTTCTTCAATATCACTGGTTGAAAGGACCTTGTCCCCCAGCATACCACCCTTAATCTCAAGATCGTCATGTGTTTTTGTCAACTCCGTTAAAACCTTGGCACCCGCTACAGGATCATCATAGCTGAACGCGATGGCAATAGGCCCCGCAAGGATATCTGTCAGTGACTCCGAGTCAGTTCCCTTGATAGCTATCTTTGCCAGGGTATTTTTGGTGACTCTCAACTCAACCGAAGCCTCTCTCAGTTTTCCACGGATTTCATTCATTTCAGCCACGGTTAAGCCACAGTAATCAGTTAAAACTGTCGACTTAGCCCTGGAGAAACTATCCTTAAGCCTTTCTACTTCTGCTTGCTTTTCTGGTCTCAATATCTTCTCCCCTCCTTTCTCTCCACCTTATGCACAACGCCAGGAAGAGTGAAAGGTTATAAAAACTGCACTCTCTCGTCTCGGCAGGCCAGCTTCAGTGCCAATTAAATACCTGTCGGTAAACCTGCTGTCTCTGACTGTGGTTATTGGTGATTTTTAATTTACTTTAGCCGGCAACTGCCGGCACTAAAGATATCTAAACTTATTTTTTCTGGATCAGCCATCTGCAGTTTGCAGAATATAGCTAGAGCTTTACGCTCGAGGGCTCCACCTTAATTCCCGGGCCCATCGTAGTTGACAGGGTAATTCCCCTCAGATAAGTACCTTTACTGGCTTCGGGCTTTGCTTTGATAAGTGCGTCCATTAAGGCTTTTGCATTTTCGAGAAGCTTTTCTTTGCCAAAGGATATTTTACCAACTGAGGCATGGACAATACCCTCTTTTTCAGCCCTGAATTCTACCTTACCTGACTTAGCCTCTTTGACAGCCTTCCCCACTTCAAAGGTCACCGTACCGACTTTTGGATTTGGCATCAGCCCTCTGGGCCCCAAAACCTTACCCAGCTTGCTCACAGTGCCCATCATATCCGGCGTTGCAATAACGCTGTCAAACTCAAGCCACCCACCCTGAATCTTCTCAATCAGATCATCAGCCCCACAGGCATCGGCTCCTGCATCAAGTGCTTCCTTTTCCTTTTCACCTTTAGCGAAAACGATAACCCGCACGTCCTTACCCAAGCCTTGCGGCAACACAACAGCGCCTCTCACCATTTGATCAGCATGTTTTGGATCTACACCAAGGTTCACTGCCAAGTCTACTGTTTCATCAAACTTCGGTCTTTCCATCGATTCAAGCAACTCAATCGCATCATCAATAGAGTACTTCTTCAAAGCTTCAACTTTTTCCTGGTTTTTCAGATATCTTTTACCGCTCATGGCCATAACTTCTTTCCTCTCTCCTAACCCGGATGAACCGGATAAGTGCCTTCACGAAATAATATTCTGCCAGAAAATCGCAGAATATTATTTCTAAGTTACTAATACTTTAGTCGGCTATTTCTAACCCCATGCTTCTCATGGAACCTTCAATACTCTTACACATCGCTTCAACATCAAAAGCGTTGCTGTCATTTAACTTAACTTCTGCAATTTCTCTAATTTGAGTCCTTGTTACGCGCCCAACCTTGTTCTTGTTCGGCTCACCGGAACCCTTGGCAAGACCTGCCGCCTTTTTAAGGAGGTCAGACACAGGTGGAGATTTCAGGATAAAGGTAAAGCTTTTATCCTGATAAACCGTAATCTCAACGGGGATGATACCAGCCTTACCCTGCGTTGCAGCGTTATATGCTTTGCAAAACTCCATGATGTTGACGCCATGCTGACCCAGCGCGGGCCCGATAGGCGGTGCCGGATTTGCCTTTCCAGCTTCTATTTGCAGCTTAATAAAACCGGATACCTTTTTGGCCATACCATTTACTCCTTTTCTATTTCCTAAAGGGAAAACCCTTTAATTTTTTTCGACCTGTATAAAGTCAAGTTCAACAGGGGTTGCTCTACCAAAGACACTAATCATCACCTTTAGCTTCCCCTTATCTTCTCGTGCCTCTTCAACAACGCCGTTAAAGTTGTTGAACGGTCCGTCAACAACCCTGATACTCTCACCTTTTTCAAATCTGACTTTCGGCTTTGGTTTTTGAGCGCCCTCTTCCATCTGTTGAGTGATTTGAGCAACCTCTTCCGGCGGGACAGGCGCAGGACGAGTACCACCTCCGACAAAACCAGTAACTTTAGGCGCACTTTTCACAATATGCCAGGTTGTATCATTGAGCACCATATTAACCAGGATATAACCAGGATAAAATTTTCGCAATGAAGTTGTTTTCACCCCTCTCTTCATTTCAAGAACCGTTTCTGAAGGGATGAGAACTTCACCAAAAAAATCTTCCTTCCCCAGGGAACGAATCCTTTCTTCAAGAGCCAACTTTACCTTATTTTCATAACCTGAATAAGTATGAACCACATACCACTTCTTTTCCATATCACTTGCCATTAATTAAGGACCCTCTTCATTATCCAAGCTAGAATACTATCAACTGCACCCAGATAGGCAGAAACAATCACAACCATCACCAAAACCAGATAGGTGGAACTCATAGTCTCACTTCTCGTTGGCCAGGTAACTTTTTTGAGTTCCGCCTTAACTTCTTTTAAAAAGTCTATCGCCTTGTTCATCTAATTCTCTTATTATTTAGTACCTTAGAAAAAAAATTCTGCGATTTTCTGGCAGAAAATTATTTCGTGAAGGTATTTATCCGGCTCATCCGGGTTATGATAAAAAAATGGCAGGCCAGGAGGGATTTGAACCCCCAACATCCGGTTTTGGAGACCGGCGCTCTACCGTTAGAGCTACTGGCCTGTAATCCATACTATCAACCGGTTATTTGGTCTCCCTGTGGACAGCATGACGACGACAGAAAGGACAATATTTTTTGAATTCCAGCTTATCAGAAGTCGTTCGCTTGTTCTTTGTCGTTGAATAGTTTCTTCGCTTACACTCGGCACACGCCAAGGTGACTATATCTCTCATATTATCCTCTTAACCTTTCTAAAATCCTACGGCAAACAACAAAGACCTGCCTACTCAATAATCTCGCTTACAACACCGGCGCCAACTGTCCTACCACCTTCCCTGATGGCAAACCTCAACTCCTTGTCCATC
>JADFVM010000308.1 GCA_015222555.1 Pseudomonadota bacterium | reverse complement strand
ATCAGGAATCCTCTGAAATAACTGAGCTTGCTGAATATAGTCTCTACCATGAAAGCATTGATGGAAAGGCGACGGCCTATGTTTGTCTTAACTATCAATGTAATATGCCCACAACAGAAGTTGATGAAATGCTGACCATGCTGAAAATGAAATGATGCTTATTTCTCTTTAATCGCTTGGGGTTGAATTCCCCGCAGCTTGCTGCGTCCTGTCATTCTCGTACCGTATGCGGCATAAACTTCGCGGGAATCCAGCCCTATTATAAACCTGGATTCCGGGTCATGCCCGGAATGACAAGCAAATACCCCGTCAGCTTGCTGCGGGATTGGTTATTACGAAGGCAAGTATAGTCTGAAAATGTAAAAAAGGTTTACCACTGCAATTAATTTTCGATAAACTTGTTGTTGCTTTCGTATAAGCTTTAATCCTCAATTTCACTGAGGGTTAAAGCTTATACGTAATGTGCACATTTTTAAATAATTGACAAAATCAACATTACAGGAAGTAATAAATAATTGTGACATGTTCTCAGCTTTGGAAACAGCTTATGAAATAGATTCTTGACAGACGGAATTGATAAAATGAGGAAAGAAAAAAGATGAGAAATTCATAAGCCGGGTTCTGTCTCCCCAAAAGGGGCGATGATCATTCCTCTACGATGACGGTTGCCCGCCACCTCTAGCAACCAACCCGTAGGCCTTGGACGGGCAGCCCTTAAACGCCTACCTATTTGGTCTTGCTCCGGATGGGGTTTACCAAGCTTCCGTGGTCACCCACGGAACTGGTGAGCTCTTACCTCACCTTTTCACCGTTACCTGCCAGATAAACTGACAGGCAGTCTCTTCTCTGTGGCACTTTCCTTAGGGTCGCCCCCACTCCCCGTTAGGGAGCATCCTGCCCTGCGGAGCCCGGACTTTCCTCTCGTCCCGAACTAACGGAACCAGCGATCACCTGAATTTCTCATCCAAATTGATTATAGCTTTTTTTGTCTGAAAATTCAATTGATCTAAATTCAAAGGCAGGAAAAAGTGTGCTGTTAATGGACAATTAATATCCTGTGACAATGCGGACATTGACAGACTTTTTCATATTTCATGGCATCATTTATCAGCTGCGGCGGTATATGGAGAAAGCATCCTGAACATGAACCGTTATTAGCATTAGCAAGCAGGTTCCCTTTCAGTTTTACTTTCAGACTATTGTATATTTCAGCAACTTTTGGATCAATGGCGCTGTTTTTTTCTTTTCTTTCCTTCAATATTTCATTGAGCTCTTTTTGCTTTTCATCCTTTCTTTTCTGAATCGCCTTTATAGCTGCCTGGACATTTTCTTTCTTTTCATCGAATGCTGCCCGGGCTTCAGACACTTTATTGGTTTCCTCTTCAATCGCCTCCATTAAGACCAAAAGCTCTTCTTCCAATGCTCTGCTTTGTTTCTTTGACTGGTCAATTTCTTTCAGGGATGCCTGGTACTCTGCATTAGTTTTTATACTGTTCAGTCTTCCTTCAAAGAGTTTGAGCTTTTCCACGTTCACGCTTAGTTCATCGTCTTTATCGATCTTTTCTTTCTGGTGATTTAAAAGGATCTCTTCTATTTCCAGAAAAGTTTCCTCTCCTTCCCCCAGGCTTTTTTCTATCTCCTCAATCTCTTCAGGAAAAGCATTCATCTCCTTCTCAATTGCCCATATCTTTTTGTCGATTTCGTTCAATTCTTCTAAAAGCTCAAGCTGTTCTTTCAATTCACTATGTCCTTTCTTTTAAAGTATTATAAAGGGTTCTTTTTCACGACTAAACTTCTCCAATGGTATATTAAAACCTTTTTTATCTAACTGCATTTTTAATATATTTTTCAGACCGTTTATTACAATTTTTTCTGATGAGAAATGCCCTACATCTATAATCGATAAGCCCAGTTCCTCTGCCTCTCTGGCCTGATGATATCGTATGTCGCCCGAGATAAATAGATCAGCTCCCTGTTGCGATGCAGAGTGGATCAGGCTGCCGCCGCTGCCGCCACAGAGCGCAACTGTTTCGATTCTTTTTCCCAGATCACCGAGCACTCTCACTTTTGGAACATCCAGAATTTTTTTAATTTCTGCGGTGATCTCTTTAAGCCGTGGCCGTTTTTTTATTGTACCAATTCTACCCAAACCACACTTTACATGACCTTCAGCCTGAGCCGGTTCCAGGGGCGACCTATCCTCGATCAATAGTACGTCAGCCAACATGTCACTCACACCCCCTTCTACACTATCAAGGTTTGTGTGAGCTGTGAATATGGCAACTGATCCTTTAATTGCCGCTTCTATTGTTTGACCCATGGGAGAGTTTAGGTTGATGGATTTGATATCTGAAAAAAAGAGGGGGTGGTGAGTGAGAAGGAGATTGAAGCCCCTTTCTGCGGCCTTTTCGATGGCTGCCAATGAAGGGTCAAGGGCGACCATTATGCCCTTTGCCTCATCATCATGGTTCCCTATCTGGAGGCCAATATTGTCCCAAGCTTCAGCCAGTGACGCTGGAGCAATTTTTTCCATTATGTTAAAGATATCTTTTAATTGCGCCATTTATAATTTTTTACCATGATGGATAAAAAAAATGCACCCTTTGGGTGCATTCCTATATAAAATTTCAGTTTTCTTTCATTGGAGGACCTTGCGATAAACACTCTATTTCCATGGTTTAAAATTTGGTGGGCCCACCTGGGATCGAACCAGGGACCTACCGGTTATGAGCCGGTGGCTCTGCCAGCTGAGCTATAGGCCCAAAAAGAAAAAATTATATCAATTTATGGTGAAATGTCAAGATGTTTTGCTGTCGGGAGCGTGGCTGGGCTGTCGCTCAGGTAATTAATAATGAACAGCAGATCCCCTGTCTCTCCAGGTGTGCCGACCTTAAAAAATAGTGCTTGCCCGAGTCTAATTAGTGAACCGCATCTGCCTAGCTCAGATAAACTGGACTATTTTCAGTACTCCCTTGAGGGGTGTAAGTATCTTCACGAAATTATATTCTGCCAGAAAAACGAGGAAAATAATTTCTAAGGTGCTAAATTTTTGTTTCCACCTTACAGTGCAGCTCTCCTCTTTTGAGGCGAATTACCAGTCTGTCTCCAACTTCGACTTGTACGATGTCCCGGATGATTTTTCCTTCGGGAAAAGTGGTTGCCATGGGATATCCCCTGGCCAGCACGGAAAGAGGGCTTAATGAGTCTAGTCTTCCTGCTGCTCCCTTTAGCTCTGACCGCAACAGGTTTATTTTTTCGTCTACCCTGTTTTCAATTCTGATGAGAAGTTCGTCTGCTCTTAAGCGCAGGTCAATGAGCTTTTTTCTGGGATCTGTCAGCCCTTTTAATGCCAGCTTTAATCTCGCTTTTTGAGAATTTATTTTTGAAGTAGCGGATAAGTTTAGCCGATCACTTAATCCATTGAGTTCTTTCCGAATATAGATATCACTCCTTGTCACCATTTCAGCCGCTGCCGATGGAGTGGGTGCCCTTAAATCAGCCACAAGGTCAGCGATGGTGATATCCTGCTCATGCCCTACCGATGATATGACCGGCATGGCTGAACGGGAAATGGCTCTTGCAACAACCTCTTCATTGAAGGCCCAAAGATCTTCAATAGAGCCACCACCTCTGCCCACTATAATGACGTCTACATCGTCAAGCGTATTAATCGTATCGATTGCACTTGCTATTTCTTCGGCGGCTCCCTCGCCCTGGACTTTGGTGGGTGAAATCAATATTTGCGCCCCTGGGCTTCTACTCTCCAGGACTTTCAGTATATCCCTGATAGCTGCGCCGGTAGGGGACGTGACGATTCCTATCCGTTCAGGATAGGCTGGCAGCGGTTTTTTCCTGTCCTCATCAAACAGCCCTTCTCTTCCCAGCCTTTCCTTTAGCTGTTCAAATGCGAGGTGGAGTGAGCCCAGCCCTGAGGGTTCAATCTGCTCTATTATGATCTGATATTCTCCCCTCGGAGAATAGAGGCTGAGCCGGCCGAAGCAGATCATTTTTTGTCCATTTTCCAGCTCGAAGGGTATAAAAGCCTTTTGCCCCTTAAAGAGGACGGCCCTTATCTGGCTTTTTTCATCTTTAAGGGTAAAGTAGTAATGTCCGGATGAAGGTACTCTCAGATTTGATATCTCTCCTTCAAGGGTTATGAAACCGAAGTTTCTGTCCAGGAGGGTGCCGATGGCTTCATTCAGCTCTGAGACGGTAAAAATTTTTGTGGGCAGGATGGGCATATTCAGCCTATTTAACTAATGCCGAAGCAAGCACCAGCTCCACGCCTTCCTCTTTCAGGTGGGGCGCTAATTTTCTTAATACAATGACTGTAGACGGATAAGGGTGCCCGATGGCCACGGCCTCACCCTTATCTTTAGCGACCTTAACGGCTTCCAGTAGTTGTTGGGTAATGGCCTCTTCCGTCTGAACATTGTCGAGGAAAACATGTCTTTCTGCGGTCCTGATGTTCATGGCCTTTGCAAGCGAATACCCGGTGGAGTGGATCGACGTTTTACTGTCAACGAAAAAGAGATTCCGTTTTTTAATTTCTTTTAAAACGATTTTCATACCCTTTGAATATTCAGTAAAGGATGAGCCCATATGATTGTTAACACCCTTAATATTGGGTACGTCATTCAGGTCTGCTATGGTTTGATTAAGTATGTCGTTTTCACTCATGGTGGTGAGCAATGCACCTTGTCCGGGGTTGGATGCAGGATAGCCCTTTGGTTCCATCGGTAAGTGCAGCATCACTTCCAGACCGGCTGTATGGCCTTTTGTGGCTGCTTCACGAGAGTAGGGCGTAAAGGGGATGATGGCGAGTGTAAGGGGAACCTGTATATCGAGTAAGTCTGTAAAACGCTTATTAAAGCCGATATCATCTATGATAACAGCGAGTTTCGGCAAAGAAGATATGATTGTCGGTTCATCAGCTTGACTTTCGGCCGTCTGAGGAAGAGTAGCTTCTAGAACTTTCCCCGGTCTTTGCGTAGCGACAAGAGGTCTCTCGCTATGATCTTCCGGCCCTGCAATGAAAAAAAGGATGCCCGTTAAAGCGATAACAATTGCGATAAAAAGATAGACTAACTTTAAGTTGTCATTGCCTTTTTTTCTTTTTTTCGATTGTTTTTTTTTCATCAAGATGTTTTATGAAGCCCTGCCTTGAAGATATTCCAGCTTTTCAGGATATCTAATGCAGCCTTTGCCTGATCGTCCTTCTCAATGTCGACAAGTTTGGGTATTTCTGCAATCACATTTTCTTCAGATTTTTTGTCCTTATCTTTCTTCTCAGGTTTAGAGAGTTTCTTTTTATTGCCATTGGGGATATGACCTTTTAAGTCTTTTTCTCGAATGACATGTCGTACCTTGTCGGGAGACGTCACTGCATTTGCAACGACCAGGTCGGGGACAATCCCTTCCGCCTGTATAGACCTGCCGCTGGGTGTATAGTATCTGGCAGTTGTAATTCTAACCCCAGAGCCATCTTCAATTGGAATAATGGTTTGAACGGATCCCTTGCCAAAGGTTTTCGTTCCAAGGATGACTCCTCTGCCTGTGTCCTGAATAGCACCTGCGACAATTTCAGAAGCGCTGGCACTGCCGGCATTGACAAGAACGACTATGGGGTAATCAGGCTGGGTCCCTGATTCCTTTGCAAAAAACTTCATTTTCTGAGACTCCAGCCTTCCATCGGTATAAACGATGAGGCCCGAAGATATAAAGGCGTCTGAAACTTTTACGGCCTGATCGAGGAGTCCCCCCGGATTATTCCTCACGTCCAGAATGAGCCCCTTAATGCCACCCGTTTCTTTTGTTATCTTTTTTAGCGCTGCATTGAGGTCTCGCGTTGTTCTTTGCTGAAACTGTGAAATCCTGACATAGGCATAACTGTTTTCCAATGTTGTATATTTTACACTTTTGATTTTAATGACGGCCCGTATAATGTCAAAGTCAATCAGTTCGGGCTCTCCCTTCCTGAATATGGATAAAACGACTTTGGTTCCTGTTTTTCCCCTCATTTTTCTAACGGCGTCCATGATGGTCATGTCCTTTGTCATTTCTCCGTCAATCTTCGCTATGATATCCCCGGCCTCTATGCCGGCCCTGAAGGCGGGAGTGTCTTCAATGGGCGATACAACGGTTAAAACGCCTTCTTTCATGGTAATCTCTATCCCCACACCTCCAAAGCTTCCTTTTGTGTCAACCTGCATTTCAGAAAAAGCCTCCGGTGGCATAAAAGAAGAGTGAGGATCTAAGGAGGACAACATCCCTTTAACTGCGCCATAAATGAGATCTTTTGTGTTAACTTCTTCTACATAATTCTTTTGTACAATGGTGAGGATCTGCGAAAATATTTTAAGGTTTTCATAAGTCCCTTCAGCTTTTGCCGTCACTCGATCTGACAAAGCCATTCCGAGGCTGAGTGTAATGAGTAGTATCAGAGCGACTAAGGTGATAGGCTTAAAAAACTTTTTTTGTTTTTTCATTTCTTTCTCCTGAACTTTACTTTTTGATTAATGTCTTTCAAATTATTCAAGGGTATGTTTAACCAGTCGAGTGGATCAACTGGCTTACCTTTATGTCTTATTTCAAAATATAGAAAGGGGCCTTTCAGGGAGCCCGTGTCGCCTACTATCGCGACAGACTCACCTTTTTTTACGAGTGTGTCCACTTTTTTAAGAAGTTTAGAGGCATGAGCCGAAAGGGAATAATAACCCTCACCGTGGTCGATGATGATAATTTTCCCGTATCCTCTAAACCAGTCGGCGTAAAGTACTTTTCCGTCATAGATTGCCCTTATGTCGGCGCCTCTTGGGGCCGCAATCTCTATGCCTTTTTGAAGAATTGTCGTGTTGAATCTAGGGTCTTTAGTCTTTCCGTAAAAGGATAAAATCTCGCCTTCTGAGGGGAAATCCAGGCGCCCCTTTAAATCAGAAAAACGATGGCTTCCATCTACATTTTTTTCCAGGTAAAGGGAGTTCTCCAGCCTTGAAATCATCAGTCCAAGCTTTGTTGAGGATGTTTCCATCTCTTTTAAGGCCTTTTCGTGCAAGATCCTTGATTTACTGACTGACGTGAGCAGGCGTTTTTTTCTATTAAACTCTACCCCTGCTGCCTCCCGGGTTGACTTCAACTTTTTTTTAAGTTTTTCAGCTTCCTCTTTGTCCCTGTTGAGGTCTTGCAGCTTTGAGTTCAGTTCTTCAGTATTCAATCTGTATTCCTCGATAACATCGAGATCGTTTTGCATAATTAATTGCATAAAATTAAGTCTCTTTAAGAGTGAAATGTATGAATCTGATGAAAAAAGAGCTTTAACTGGGCCAACGCGGCCAATTTTATAGAGAGCGACCATCCTTTTTATTAGACTCTCTTCCTTTTGCGCCTTTTCTTTCTTCAAAAAATCTGCACGTTTCGCTTCCTTTATGATCTTTTTATGAAGTTTTGACGTAGCATATTCAACTTCTATGACAGCATTTTCTCTTTTTTCTATAATTTCTTCAATTTCACCCAGTTCCATTAGTAGCTCTTTTTCTTTAAGCGCAGCTTCTTCCAGGTCTTTTTCCCCCTCTTCTATCTTATCCAGGACATCTTTAAGCTTCTTTTTTTCCTTAACAAGATTCTTTTTTATTTCTTGCGTTTCTCCGGCAAATGTATGGGGGGGAGCGAAAGCCTGAATAATCAGTATGAGAATGATTAAAATTCTCACCATTTCATTATACCTTTAAAAATCTTCCAAGGGAAATAAAACTTCCAAAGAGGCCCAGAGCCATGCCCCCGAACAATACGTAGGTAATTGTAGGTGTAGACAGGAAGCTAATCTGAAAGGTTCCCGTGACGAGAGAGGCCTGTACGGATGAACTGACCTTGATAATAAATATCCTGTACGCCAGGTAGAGTCCCGCCAGTGAGAGAGCAGAGCCTGCAAGCCCCTGTAAAATACCTTCGATAAAGAAAGGCAGCCTGATAAAACGGTCTGTTGCCCCAAGCAAGCGAGTAATTTCCAATTCTTCTTTTCTCGTATAAACAGTCAGTTTAATAGTGTTTGAAACAATAAAAATGGTCGCCATTAGGAGGAATGCTCCTATTATAAGGCCAACAAGCCTTGCGATTGCTAGAGACGTTGAAAATCGTTCAACCCATTCCTGTCCGTATACTGCATCATTGACCCCATCAATGGTAGACAGTTTTTTTGCCGCGGCCTTAACCATATCGAAGCTTTTTGAAGATTCTGCCAGTTTGATCTCAAATGAAGCGGGTAGAGGATTGTTATTTAAATCTTTTACTAGTACATCCATGCCGGGTATGCTTTTTTTGAAACTTGAAAGGGCCTCCTCCTTGTTTATGTAACGGATTTCCTTAACATTGGCCATAGACAAAATTTTCTTTTGCAGTGCATCAATCTTTTCCCCCGACAAATTGTCATCGAGAAAAAGTTCAATCTGGATTTCTTCTTCCCACAAAGCAAGAAGAGAGTTCAGGTTGCTGAATAGCATTAAAAAAGTGCTGAATATGAGAAAGGAGATCGCTATGACCCCAATGGCAATGAGATTTACAAAGGGGTTTTGCCTGATATTGTCCAGGGCTTTATTTAAAAAATATGAAGTTTTTATAAAAACCATGGTTATGGAGTAACTAATAAGGGTTGCTTTTTCATAGTAAGTTGTTTGTCAAGGTCCGAATTTAATGACTGTTGAGAGCCTTGTCCGAGATTATCCATTAGAAATGATTTTCCCTTTTTCCAGGCCAACGACTCTGTAATGGTAATTTTCTATCAGATTCTTGTCGTGTGTGGCCAGCATAATCGTTGTCCCCTTTGTATTAGCCCTCCTGAGTAATTCCATAATATATTCCGAGTTTTCTTTGTCCAGGTTTCCCGTCGGTTCATCTGCAAGAAGAATAGCGGGATCATTTACCAGTGCCCTGGCAATGGCAACTCTTTGCTGTTCTCCACCAGACAGTTGAAGGGGGTAGCTGGCGATTTTATGCTGGAGGCCCACCATTTTGAGTACGTTCCATGCTTTATGCTTAATTTCCTTTCGGCTTTTTCCAATAATTTCAAGGGGCAGAGATACATTATCTATGATTGTTCTTTTGTTGAGGAGTTTGAAGTCTTGAAAAACGATGCCTGTATTTCGCCTAAGGTAGGGGATGCTTGAGTGCCTTATCCTGACGATATTTCTTCCTCCCACCAGAATTTGTCCCTTTGTTGCTTTCTCTTGACATGTAATGAGTTTTAACAGGGTACTTTTCCCCGCACCACTTGGGCCGGTCAGCAAAACAAAGGAGCCTTTCTCTATTTTCAGGTTGATGTCTTCAAGGGCATTAGCATCTCTCTGGTAGGCCATATATACGTGGTACATCTCAATCATGGTAGTCTCAGAACGTTTTTAGTGACTTAGAAATAATTTTTTGCTTTTCTGGCAGAAAATTATTTAGCTTCGCAGAATCGCCCTCCGAAGGCATGCTACGAAGACTTGATTACGTGAAGGCACTTATCCGGTTTATCCGGGTTGGGCGTATGGCGTATTATTCTTCAATCTCAGATGACAGGAAATTAAGGATGACTTCATCCAGTCCTTTATCTGAGATGACATCATTTCCAAATTTGCTTTTCTCCTCATCTTTCGTAAGTGTGGGGGAGGTAGGGGGGGGGGGCGCTTTATCAGGGTCGTCAAAAGCACCGTCAATGAGCTGCCTTAGCATTGATTTATGCTGTTCTTCCATTAGTTCTTTTACAACAGAATGGAGGTCGTTGACCTTCAGAATGTCGGCATAACTTGTTTTCTTTCTGGCCAGGATAGTGCCACCTACATATAGGAGTGTAATGATGTGGGGTGTCTTTAGACCACTGTCCTCCGTTTGAATGTGGTACGTCTTGCCTTCATGTTTTATATTGTGATTAAATCCAGGGACCATAGCTTTAGTCGAGTTGAGATGTTATATCCCTTTAAACCTAGCATACTAGCGGATGTCATTGCAAGAGTAAATGAGAGTT
>JADFVM010000307.1 GCA_015222555.1 Pseudomonadota bacterium | reverse complement strand
CAGTTCAAAGCGCAATATTTAAATTGGCAGGTTCTTGGCAGCCCGGACATGGCTTTTGGTCTGGCAACAAGAGAGGCTCTGCGGATGGCAGATATTGCTCAGGATATGTATGAAAAGTCGATTAAGGTGATTGTTAAACTGAGCCCTGCTTTGCTGGAAAAGGTTGAAGGGATGGACGATCAGCTGGATCTTCTTGACAAGGAGATTAAGCTGTATATTACAAAGGTTTCCCAAAAAGTCTTAACGGAGGTAGAATCAAAAAGGGAAATCGCTATATTAACATTGGTCAATGATCTTGAAAATATCGGTGATATTATTGATAAAAATATCATGGAACTGGCAAAAAAAATGATTGACCAGGGACTCAGGTTTTCTGCTGAGGGACAAAAGGAGATAATTGATTTCCATGCCAAGGTGGGCGACAATTTTGAGATGGCTGTGACGGCCTTTGCGACGAGCGATACGGATTTGGCGTGGAAGGTATTAAAGAATAAGGAGAAACTCGGTAATATGGAGCGAGAGCTGAAAACCGCTCACATCGGAAGGCTTCATCTTGGGTTGAAGGAGTCTATCGATACGAGCTCGGTTCACCTTGACCTATTGTCAAACCTGAAAAGAATTAATCACCATATTTCCAATGTGTCCTACCAGATTGCTGGAATATCTGGAAAGGGGGAAGAATAGGTACATTTTTTGCGATACATGATTTTCGTAAAGAATAATATGTTTATGAAGATGTTCAGTCATTGCCGGCTTTAACCTTGACACTAAATTTTAATAACTCTAGAATAAACCGATTTTTTGCTTAAGCGAACATGGGATTAATGACATAATTTTTTATAAACCGAAAAGGCGAAGCCTTTACTGTGTTATTGTGAATCTTTTTGTGCCCCTGTAGAAAAAAGTTCACTCTTTTACCGGGGGGGAGCGCATTTGAAAACGATCATTGTTATCCCTACGTACAATGAAAAAGACAATATAGAAAATCTGGTAAATGAGATTCTTGATCTGAATCTCGACATTCATGTCCTCATCGTGGATGATAACTCCCCGGACGGCACAGGGGATATCGCAGATGACCTGGCCAAAAGGCGGGATGAAGTTCACCTTATACATAGATCAGGTAAGCTCGGCCTGGGCTCAGCCTATAGAGAAGGATTCAGGTATGCGCTCAACGCAGGAGCTGAGTTTATTATTGAAATGGATGCGGATTTTTCGCATAATCCTGATAGAATACCGGTCCTTCTGGAAAAGGCCGAAACTGCCGATGTCGTTGTTGGATCAAGGTACCTCAATGGCGTCAGCGTCGTAAACTGGCCAATTAGAAGGCTCATGTTAAGTTATTTCGCAAATGTTTATACGCGAGTAATAACGGGCCTGAAGATCAGTGACTGCACAGGCGGTTATAAATGTTTTAATAGAAAGGTTCTCGATGCCATTAACCTTGAGAGCATTAAATCGGATGGTTATTCGTTTCAGATAGAAATGAACGTACGGTGCATAGAGAAGGGATTTAAAATTGCCGAGATCCCTATTATATTTATTGACCGTCACGCGGGGACATCCAAGATGTCTAAAAAAATTGTCAGGGAAGCGGTTTTCACGGTCTGGCGGCTCAGGTTGGGCTCCTTTTACAGGAAGTATTTTCGGAAAGAGTAGAAAAAATGATGAAGGGGGATTTTAACGATAATATTAAAGTTTATTTTCTAGGGTGCCCACAATGGATAAGAATATGACAAATGCTTACATCATGAAGAGGCTCTGATAATGATAAATCAGGGCTGGGCCCTTGCATGTGAGTTAGGTTTTTTAGGCTGGGTAGGATGTACCATTGGATTCATTTTCAGGGCCTTTGGAGATAAGGATGCTTTTTATGGCCGGCGTGCTTTGTTCTGGGGCAGTTTGGTCGTCATCTTTTATGCACTGTGGGTTCTAGGTATGGTTAGGGCCTAATTGATTGATTTTTCAAACAATGAAGCTTTGTCTTATAAGATGTAGTAATATATTTACTGTTCTTTGTAATTGTTGTTTTTTGCCAGCCGGGTTGTGCTATAAAAAATAGTCAGCATGCCGTCTTATCGCCGGAGAAAGAACTCCTTTGGCCAAATCCGCCTTTGAAGTCGAGAATAAAATATGTAAGGTCCATCAGTTCTCAGGTGGATATCTCTGATACAGTCTTGGGAAAGGTTTATTCTGACAAAGAAAGGGCAGCTGCTGGCTGAGATTGCAGACTTGTAGAGGCCGGATGGTATGGCTTATGATAAAAGAAATCAAAGGCTATATGTTATCGATGTTCTGGACAGTAAGGCTAAAGCATATGACAGTGAAGGTAACTTTATCTTCTCTTTCGGTAGAAGAGGGGGGCGAAATGGAGAGTTTTCCTTGCCGAGTACATCTGGGTAGATACGATTGGAAATATATATGTGTCTGATTCCATGAATTTCAGGATTCAGTTGTTTGATGAAAATGCAAAGCATATTAGAAATATAGGGAAATTGGGCGATGCGCCCGGAAGTTTCGCGCGGCCCAGAGGCGTTGCCGTCGACAGCGATGGTCATATTTATGTTGTAGACGCCAATTTTAACAATGTTAAAAGAGAGCAGTGCTCAATTTATCCATAATGCTAATTATGGCCTCATTAGGTGGACTACTACAGGAAAGGATTCAAAAAAATTAATGAATCTTTTCCCATTAAATGAGAAAAATCAAAGAATATATGGTGTTGGCTCACTCAAATCGTTTGGGCAAACACTTCCCCTGCCTTTCAAGCCAGTAAACGACATTGCCAACGATGACAATGGATCCTGAAACAACTGCCGATGCGACGCCAGGCACGAGCAATGCGATAATACATTCCTCATTTTGGCAATTAGCGGTCATATTAACTAAGGTAGCTTCCAAAACCAGCTTCTTCGATTCAATCTGACATTCCTCATCGTAGAATTCAACCTTTCTGGGATAATAGCAGCAGCTTGAAAGAATAAATGTTATGGATATAAGGAGGGATGCTATTTTGTAATATTTATTCATGCGCATTTTTCTGAGCAACAATCCAGGTTACAATTGGACCTTCCGGATCATTTTCCATTGCCAGCTTATTTTCAGGATGTTCATCATTCAATGGTCCCTTCTCAGATTTTAATGCCTCTAAAAATATTTCTTTTAAGAATGATGCCTCAAAGGCTGGATAAAGCATAATCTAATCTCCTATTTGATGTAATCTTTGAGAGTATCAGGATTGTTGTTGGCCAGAGTAGCACGAAGGCCCACAAAGGGGCTACAAAATCTATTTATGAGCGTTGTTCAGCAGTATGTTCTTTTTTTATCTCTTCGATAAATTCATGAATTGGCGGCCAGTAAAGCATTCCATAATTTGTTGACAAGTTGTTGTGATTTGCCCCTTCAATCTTAACAGAATTGCTTCTGTGGGTTTGCTTTATAGTATAGTGCTTTTCCCATTGTGAAAGGACTGACGTTGTCTTGTGTTCCATGAATAATCAGGACCGGGCTTGTTATCCGGGCTATTTGCCAATATTAATTATAAAATTTTTATTAACTCGCCCTGATTTTTAAAAGACCACATCTTGCCCTTTTGTTTTTATCCACCCATTGATATTTGATCATTCGGAGAGTATAATGCCTTTCAACTCTATGCATTCTATTCATTAATATTTTAAGCGTCCCTTAATCTACTCAAAATGAAATTTCAGGAAACAACTTTTAATAAAGGGACTGGAAAGGTAAGCTCTTCAGTCAAGTGGACAGCTGTAATTATCCTCCTTTTTTATGGATTAATTACATCTGTTGGTTATTATGATGAACGATCTCCTCGTACTATTCTAAACTTTTTCTCCCTCTTTCCCCTTATTGTCCTTTTCCTCTTTACCCTCCTCAGAGAGATAAAGAAAAAAAGAAGGTCACCCTTTGAAAAGCTTGTTTTTGGACTTTCTGCAATCATTTTATCAAAGGCGCTCTTTTTTTATTTCGCTCAGGGGACGGTGGAGTCCTTTCCCCTCGATATACTACTCATCATCATTCTGGCTGTTATTCATCCGCTGCCACTGGCGAGTCTTTATGCGGCCTTGATTATTATCATCAATTTTTCCCACACCATGGGCAGTCCTCACTTATCTCTTATGCAGGACCTCTTCAGGTCATGTTTTATCATGATTCTACTCGCTGTCATTGAGGTTTTCCTCAAGATGGAGCGCCGTGCAAAAAACCGGGCTGAAGGCCGGCTCGGGGGGATTGAATCTCTGGCCACAAAAATGTCACACGATTCTCGCAAGGGAGAGGAGGATAGGGCGGTCGCCATCTCGGAAGAGGTTAAGGACAATATCTTTCTTGATTCCGCCTACAACCTGAGTAAAAGCCTTTCTAATGCACTGCATACCATTCATGATATTGCAGGGTCATTCAGCTGCTGCCTCTTTGTCCTTGAAGAGGATCACTTCAAATTATGCGCTGCAGTCAGCGACAGTAAGCATCTGATCGCCAATATCCCCTGTCAAAAGGGAAAAAACCTGATCAGCTGGATATATGAATATGACAAACCTTTAAAGATAGACAAGCTTTCCAGCAGAAGTAAATTGGGTTATTACTCAAAAAAAGAAGATGTAAACATGTTTCTAGGTATACCTGTTTCTATTGACAGCAATAACAACAAGGCCATCCTTTGTATGGACAGGATGGAAACGCCTTTTACAAAGGAAGATGAAAAACTTCTATATATGGCGGGAAATGTGGCGGCCGAATTTCTGAAGAACTCGGCCATTGTTAATGAAATGAAGGTTGAAGCACGCGAGTTCCAGGCCTTTTATACCATGTCCAAAACCTTGAGCGCCAGTCTTGATCTCGATAATATTTTGGAAAGAGCGCTCAAGTTCAGCATGGACATGGTCAATGCCGACCTGACCGCCTTTGCCCTTCAAATGAATAATAAACTGCGCTTTGTCAAAGCCGATGGTGTTCTGGCAGCTGTACTGGTTGAATCGGGACAAAGCCTGGAGAAGGGAATTGTCGGCTGGGTAATGGACAAGAAAAAAACCTTTCACTACTCCAGGAACGTGCGGGTAAAAAAGGTCTTCCCCGATTTACCCAAACCGCTGCTCAATATGGGATCTTTTCTGGTTATGCCTCTCAACGTCAGAAACGAGGCCATTGGCGCTTTTTTGATATCCAGAAAAGATCACCATCCTTTTTCATCTTACGAGTTAAAACTTCTGGAAGCGATGTCGGCACACGTATCGGCATCTATCTCCAATGCCACCATGTACAGGAAGATGGAAGAACTGGCCATCACCGATGGCTTGACAGGTTTGTACAACCACCGTCATTTTCAGGAACGGCTTTCTCTGGAGCTGGAGCGTTGTGACAGATATAAGGATAAAGTCTCCTTTCTGCTAGCGGATATCGACTTTTTCAAAAAGGTAAATGACGATTATGGCCATCCTGCAGGGGACAAGATATTAAAGGACGTTGCCGGAATTCTTCGCGAGACGATAAGAAACGTCGACTTTGCTTCCAGGTATGGCGGTGAAGAGTTTGCTATTATTCTCATTAATGCTGACAAAGAAGAAGCGATGAATATCACTCAGAGAATTCGTACCACCGTAGAAAAGGAAAAATTTGATATCGGTAGCGGTAAAAAAATTAACATCACCATGAGCCTCGGAGTCGCCATTTTCCCTGCCGATGCGGACAATCAATCGCAGCTAGTTTCACGGGCAGATTCTGCTCTTTATCTTGCAAAAAAAGAGGGGCGGAACAAGGCTTACATTTATAGTGATGTAGCCGACAGGATTGAAGGATAATAAGGTCTGCCTATCCCCATATTTGAAATCAATATCTCGGAATTATCAATTTCGTTGACCTCTCCATGTTAACCAACTTCCTTCCCTAAAGTTTGATCTTTTTACCTTTTAAACATAGGCTTTTCATTTATGTTATATTTTAGTTGGGGTATTTATATGAAGACTAAAGGGCACCTCTAATAATCCATGGACGGCATCCAAACGTTTAAAAAAGGCAACTTCTACGTTAAAAATTTTGCAAATAGACCTGCTATTCTCTGCAATTTTTGCCTTGAATTTGACTTTTTTAATTCACTTAGCTACTCGCCCAGAATTAATAGAGGTACCCTAAATTTACAGAGCATTTATAATCTCACTGAAGAAAAGGGGGAAACAGGGCTATGGGCTTATTGATTGATGGAAAATGGAGTAGAGACTGGTACAAGGCCGATGAGAAGGGACAATTTGTCAGGCCGGAGACCAGTTTTCGTAAACAAATTACAGCCGACGGTTCTTCTGATTTTAAAGCTGAGGAAGACCGCTACCACCTCTATGTTTCACTGGCCTGCCCCTGGGCCCACCGGACCTTGATTATGAGGAAGTTGAAAGAGCTGGAAAATGTCATTTCTCTTTCAGTTGTGGATTATCTCATGGGTGATGACGGATGGGCCTTCAGTGATAAGCCTGGATGCCTTCCTGATACCGTTAATGGTTGCTCTTTCCTTCGTGACGTTTATATCAGGGCAGACCCCCATTATACCGGCAGAGTGACCGTTCCTGTCCTCTGGGACAAGAAGAAAGGAACCATTGTTAACAACGAGTCCAGACAAGTCATGCGAATGCTTGATAGGGAATTTGATGAATTTGGTGATGGCTCTGTCACTTTTTATCCTGAAGAAATGAGAGATGAAATAGATGAGACCATTAATAAAATCTACATGCCCATCAATAACGGCGTTTACCGGGCCGGTTTCGCTACAAGTCAGGAAGCCTATGATGAAGGTGTAACAGAGTTATTTAAGGCCTTAAATTACTGGGATGACCTGCTATCCAGACAACGGTATCTGTGCGGTGATGTTATAACTGAAGCGGATTGGTGTCTCTTTACCACTCTGGTCCGATTTGATGTCGTTTATTATACTCACTTCAAGTGTAATCTCAGACATATCTATGAATATCCAAATCTGTGGAATTATATTAAGGAGCTTTACCAGATCCCGGGCGTGTCAGAAACCTGCAATTTCAGCCATATTAAAAAACATTATTATAAAAGCCATCCCACCGTTAACCCCCATGGCATTGTTCCGAAAGGGCCAAAGGTTGATTTTAATGAGCCTCATAACAGGGGAGTATGAGGTCTTTTCATTAATAGTTGAATGTTTCGTAATTAATTATTAAAATCCCCGTCCTTTGGGCGGGATCAGAGTTAAAAGGCTTTGCTCTAAGGATTCTTACTTATCTTTGGCGGCCTTTATACCCGTAGTGGTGAAAGAAAAGTAAGCAAAGGTCAGTCCGCCCAAGCCCGGATAAACCGGATAAGTGCCTTCACGAAATCAAGTCTTCGAAGCATTACTTCAATGGGCGTTGTTTTTACTATTTAATGCTTCATCTCCCCGCAGGAAATTATGGGTGGCATCTCATCAGGCGGACGGATTATCATCTCAACGCTTGTGCGATCTTCATCAGCTGTAATCTCGGCAATTTTATAGCGGTCGCTATCGCTGTCTCTTTCCATTCCCAGATATTGCCTCAAAAGCTCTCTTAGCGCCTTCCATTCCAGGTAGAGCAGAAACTCTCCTTCAGAGTTTTCTATGTTACATTTTTTCAAGGCCTCCTGAAAGGGGATATCGGCAATTTGCTCTATCTTCTTCCCTAGGCAGAAGTTTAGATAATCCCCTCTTTCGCCTATAGCTTTGCCACAGCTTATCTTTTCGTATTGATAATCAACGAGTTCATCGTCTTTGTTGATTTCTACCGTTATAGATGATGTCGTGTCATTGCAGGGCATAAATTTCCTCTTTTTTAAACATTATATCCATGTTATTCAAAAGTTGTCGCCAACCACCTGCACCCTTTTTTACAGACCCCGCTCATATTCTTCTCGTAGATTTGCCTGATCGGGATAATCAATGGCATTTTGTATTTCACGTAGCAACCGTTCCTTATCCCGGTTGAGTACTCCCTTCAGAATCAGATAGTTCGATGCATGGTCACTTCTAAAGATCGTTTTTTCAAGCTTACAGTGGTTGATGAGGACTTTTTGTTCCTCAAGAATCTGAAGCTGATCCAAGGGGATGTAATCATCACCAAAGTGATCTAAAAACCGTTTTTTCCCGGCAGGAAAAACAAGAACAAGAGTAGATGCATATTCAGGTTGTGTTTCATTGAGGACCTCGGCAGAATGGATGGCATGCTCCTTTGAGAATTTTGAGCCGCCAAGACCGCTTAATATCATTACAGAGCTTTTAATGCCTGCCTTTTTGGCCCGCAACAATCCTTTTACGGTGGACGCCTGTGTCTCTCCTTTGTTGACGAGTTTCAAAACCTCGTCGTCACCTGATTCAATGCCAAGATAGATAAGAGAAAGTCCTGCATCTTTTAACTCTTTTAATTCGAGAGGGCTTTTTTTTAAAATATTGGATGGCAGAGCATAGGATGAGATACGTTGAACATGTGGAAAAAATTTCTTAATCGCTTTAAGAATATGCAGAAACCGTCGTGTTGGCAATACCATGGCATCCCCGTCAGCCAGGAAAACTTTTCGTACACCAGGACTAAGGGCTGAAACTTTTTTAATCTCATCCACAACATCTTCTTCT